>JAEZLG010000288.1 GCA_023435855.1 Bacillota bacterium
CAAAAGCCCGTGGGATAGCATGTCCCCCATTGTTTTCTCCAAAATCATTGCGCCGTATGGCGGGTCAAGAAACACGATATCGAAGCGATAACCTTCCTGCACCGCTCTTTTCAATAAGACGGAAGAATCGAGCGAATAAATCGCTGAAACCTCATCAAACTTAAGCTTTTCGACATTGCGGCGTACGACCTCGGCACTCTCACGCGCTTGATCGTTAAACACACAAAACTTTGCACCGCGAGACAGCGCTTCGAGCCCAAGGCCACCCGAGCCTGCAAACAGGTCGAGCACGGTCTTCCCTTCCAATTCAAATTGGAGGATGCCGAATACCGATTCCTTAACTCGGTCGAGGGTGGGGCGCGTATTTAAGCCCTTCGGTGCAAGAAGAGGCATACCTTTTCTGATACCGGCGATGATGCGCACTAACGTCCTCCCGCACAGTAAACACAAAACCCATCTGTGTTACCGCAAGTATTGTAGCATTTTCGCCGTGGTTTCTACAAGGAAAAATGGCATTTATTCACAATAAATCCATTTGCTCACGATTTAAAACTCGCTATGTACCTTAACGCCATCGATGAATGTAAGAACACAGCGGCTTCTGAAATCGAGCGGATGACCGCTGAACACCACGATGTCAGCATCCTTCCCCACTTCAAGGCTGCCTACACGATCATCGATGCCGACGACGCGTGCGGCATTGATTGTGATGGATTTAAGCGCAACATCTTCCGGCAAGCCCTCACGTACCGCAAGCGCAGCACATACGGGCAAATACTGCTCGGGGATAACGGGGTGATCCGTCATCATGGCGAACTCGATGCCGTTATCGTATAGTGTCTTAGGCGCTTTGAAGCTGAGGTTTTTCAACTCTACCTTGCTTCTGTCGCTTAAAAGCGGTCCTACAATCACACCCATGCCCTGCTCTTGAACGGACTTTTTAATTAGATCCGGTATCATATAGCCTTCGGTGCAATGCTCGATGGAAAAGCGGATGTTAAACTCCTTGGCGATACGGATGGCTGTAAGGATGTCGTCGGAGCGATGCGCGTGTATCTTCATGGGAAGCTCACGCTTTATTACTTTTACGAGTGCCTCTTTGCCGAGATCTCTTTCGGGAAGCTTGGAACGGTCTTCCCCGGCGTCTTCAATTTTTTGCATGTATTCGGAAGCTGACGCAAGCGCTTTGCGAAGTATTGCGGCGGTTGCCATGCGCGTTTTCGGAGTTGTTTTTTGCGCTTTATACACACGCTTTGGGTTTTCGCCGAATGCCGCCTTCATGGCAACGGGATACTTTAAAATCATGCTTTCCATGCTGTCGCCGTAAGTTTTCATGGCAACGAACTGCCCGCCGATCACGTTAGCGCTGCCGGGACCCGTGACACAGGTAGTTACGCCGGCTTCATAAGCCTCCTGAAAACAGCGGTCATAAGGGTTGATAGCATCAATAGCGCGAAGCTCAGGCGTTACGGGATTGCTTGTTTCGTTGCCGTCTTCGCCTTCCTCGCGGATACCGTCCTCCCACATGCCTATATGACAATGCGCGTCCACAAACCCCGGGAGTACATAGCGACCGTTAAGCGTAATCTCCTCAGCCCCGGGATAAGTAAGCCCTTCACCCAAGGCTACAATCTTACCGTTTTCCACGGCGATGTCGCCTGTAAATTCAGTGCCTGCCATCGTCATGATCCTACCGTTTTTCAATACCAGCATTTCGCTACCCCTTTCCTTTTTGCTAGATTATTGTAATTCATTAAGCGTACGCCCAATCACTTCGATTACGTCTCGCGAAAGCAGCATTCGCTCCTTCAATAGCTCCATCGCTTTATCAGCCGATATGCCAAGCACATACGCCGCCGCGCATGCCGCTTCAAATGTACCGAGGTCTTGCCCCAAAAACGCAAATACAATCCCCGTGAGCACGTCCCCGCTGCCGCCCTTAGCAAGCCCTGCATTCCCTGTTTCGTTGCGCCGAATGCGCCCGTCCGGTGCTGCGATATAGCTTATTGCGCCTTTTAACAGCACAGTGCAGCCCCACTGTCTTGCATACTGCAATGCGACAGTCTCGGGGTCCTCCATAATACTCGAAATACTCTTCCCCGTGAGCCGCGACATTTCGCCCGGATGCGGCGTAAGCACCGTGTTTTCGTGCAGCGATTTAGGAAAGTCTTCCGCACGGGAAAGCGCGTTGAGGCCGTCCGCATCCACTACGATTTTCTTACCCGTGGATAGCGCAGTAAACACCGCAGTTATCACGCCTTTTTCACTCCCCATGCCGGGACCTAAAGCGACACATGTGCACGCATCTAAAAAAGAAGTCAATGTGTCAATATCCGGTGATTCCCAAGCCCCGTCAAGGCCGTTTGCCATAACCTCGGGGAGAATGTAAAACGCAGGCAAAATACTCCTCGGAACGAGCGCTTTAAGTGTGCCTATTCCGGAACGAAGCGCCGAGGCTGTGGCCATGACCGCAGCACCGGAAAACCCGGCACTACCCGCAATAATCAGCCCTCTTCCATGGCTGCCCTTGTTGGAGAAAACATCGCGTTCGCCGATAAATGACTTTACTTCTTCAAAGGTCAAAAGCTCTGCCAAGGGAACCTCTCAGAAAACCGGCATGATTTAAAATTAGGGCGGTCACCCGCCCCAATGCTGTCCGAATTTACTAATCCTCCAGAATTGCCTGCGCTACTGCAAGCTCCTTGATATGAGAAATGCTAACATGGACACGCTTGCCGCAAAGCTCATTCATGCGGTCAAGTGCGCCGCACGCAAGGTTTGTGTACGGAGCACCCTTCTCATCGTGCAAAATTTCGATATCCCGCCATTTGACGCCGCTAAAACCTACCGCGAGCGCCTTGGCAATGGCTTCCTTGGCAGCGAACATCCCCGCAATAGTCTGGGGGTTGAAGTTCATTCGCTCAAAGTACTGCTTTTCTTTTTTTGTAAAAATACGTTCCAAAAAACCGGTTCGTTCCGATGCCTTTTGCACCCTTGAAACCTCGATAATATCGATACCGGCACCTATAACCATGAATGAAAACCCATCCTAACTTATTTCCGCTTATCGCTGCAGTCAAAAAATGGCCACAGCTTTCTAACATTTTACCATGAAGCGATTATTTGTCAATTCCTACGGCGCTTAGGATCGCATTGGTCACAGCCTGCACAGCCGATGTAAGGATTATAGCAAATGGCACGCCGGCTAATTGCATTGTGGAAAGCCCGAAAAACGTGTCGCCGTCATACGGTGTATGCACGGGGCGTATCGCCATAGCAAGCCCATCATGTGCTATGGAGGCTAGCTTATTAGCTTCCTCTCGTGTGAGTATGGCATTGGTTGCTACAACGCCTATGGTTGTATTCCCCATGGCTGCAAAAACAGCTTGCATCTTTTCTTCGTTTGTTAAAGCCCGACCGTTTATACTTGCACCCATAACAAGCTTGCCTGTATCCGGGTCATAAATCTCGCCGAGCGCATTAACAACTACCAAAGCGCCTACCTTTACACCACCGCTTAATTCTATACAGCAAGTGCCGATACCTCCCATATTGGCATACTGCGGCCCGTAGAGCTTTGCGACCGTCGCGCCTGTTCCTGCACCCACGCTGCCGGTTACAAAAGCACCGCTTTGCGCTGCGGCGCATGCTGCATAGCCCTCCTGCTTTCCCGGCCGTACGGAAAAGTCTCCAATGCCGAGGTCGAATATAACCGCCGCCGGTACGATTGGAACTACGCCGCCCGGCATTGGAACGCCTATACCCTTCTTTTCTAAAAACTGCATCGCGCCCGACGCCGCATCAAGCCCATAAGCACTGCCTCCGCAGAGCATAATGGCATTGACGCGTTCCACAATGTTATAACCTCTTAAAAGATCCGTCTCACGGGTTCCCGGAGCACAGCCGCGAACATCTACACCCGCCACGGCACCGCCCTCGCATAAAACGGCGGTACAGCCGGTAAGTGCCGCTTTGTCGGTATAGTGTCCGACCTTAATGCCGTCAATTTGTGTCAAATATCCGCCCATGGCTATCCTCCTAACCCTCGCTTGCATCGCGGATGGATACATCGCCTGCATTTACGACAGCAAGTGCTCCGTCTAATGTTCTCACCATAAGCCTCCCTTGGGCATCGAGCGTTTCCGCAATGCCAGCAAGCTTATTGTCCACTCCGATTATATCCACTTTTTTCCCAAGTGTACAGCTTGCGGCTGTATAGCGCTTCAGTAGGTGCTCAAAGCCTTCATCCGTTTCACATAGCGGAAAAACACCCTCCATGCAGTTGAGTATGGCAGCGAGCACGGTCTCGCGCTCTATTTCTTTCCCCGTAATAAGCCTTAAGGAGGTTGCCGTATCACGTATATCACCATCAAACGATAGCTGGTTCACGTTAATACCGACGCCTACAACAAGGAAAAGTCCCTTTTCTCTTATACCTACCTCAAGCAGGATGCCTGAGAGCTTTTTTCCGTAATACATTAGGTCATTTGGCCATTTTATTTTCGCTTCTATACCCATTGGTTTAAGCGCCTCATAAAGCGCAAGCGCTGTGGCAAGCGGGTAACGCGGCGCAAGTTCTGAGAGTATTGACGGGCGCAGTACGAGGCTCATGCATATGCTTTGCCCTACCTCATCGCTCCACGACTTGCCACGCCTGCCTCGGCCTTCAAGCTGGTGCTCACTCACCACTAGTTGCCCGTTGGGACATCCGCCTTGCGCCATGTACTTGGCTTTTATGTTGGTGGAATCTACATTTTCAAGAAAAACAGCGTTTCTGCCGAGCGCTTTAGTTTTTAAAAGCTCGTCGAAGCGGTCATGCCTCATCATCGTCTTCCACCTCACCTTCAAAAAAAGCATCTAATGTGCCTTCAGTGTCTCCGAAGAGGCACTCCACCGAGCTCTTAATATTATCGTAAGTAAACCCCCGCGCGGCGAGACGCTTCACAACGCGCATCTTAGCTTCGTCACAAGGAAGCTTTGAAAACTGCGTTTGTAGCTTTTCAGCCATAATAAATGTGTTTTTCATTTCGGCCGCATCGTCCACAGCTGCAACCGATTCCGCAATCACTTCTTTTGGCAAATGATGGGAATAGAGCTGCTCCTTAAGCTTTTTTCGGCTCACAGGTTTTGTGCGAAGTCTTGATTCCACAAAATCCGTGGCGTATTTTATGTCGTTAAGGTAATTTAGTTCTTTGAGACGCTCGACTGTTTGGTAAATCTCAGATTCACCGAAATTCAAAGTGTCGAGCTTTTGTTCTACCTCGCGCACCGTGCGTGCCTTGACGCTCAAATAATCAAGTGCCGCGTCCATTGGGTTTTGACCCTTTTTTTTTGCCATAACCTACCCAGCTTTCTTTGTCATAATACCGCATCGGACGCGCATACTAAGTCCGTAACGCCTAAATTTACAAACAGGAGGATGCTATATGCCGATGAATCAAACGCCGACACCCTTTGCGCAATCCCCGCAAATCGAGTCCAAAAATCTTGACATCGTAAAGGATCAGATGCACCATGAGGCGCTTGCTTACAAGAAATGCACCGTATACGCGCAGTATTTTACGGAGCAGCCCTTAAGGGACATGGCCAATAGTATGGCGCAGCACCACAAACAGCACTTTGACGCGCTCAATACCTACCTCAACAGCCATCAGTAAGGAGGAATCTTAAATGCAGCAAAACGCGCCTATGACCGAACAGGAGATTTTGGCCGACCTTTTGACCCAGGAAAAGCAGTGCGTAAAGGATTACGCGGGTAACATCACGGAGGCTTCCTGCAAAAACCTCAGGCAACTGCTTTTGAGCAACCTGACGGAGTGCTCCACCGACCAGCTCGCCGTGTTCGAACAAATGAAAAGCCGCAATTTCTACAAAACCAAGGATGCACCCGATAACGACGTACAAACGGCTAAGCAGGATATGCAGACGCTCAAACAACAAACGGGAATATAAAGCTCCGCGTTTAGAAAAGCAGCTACGGCTTCTTGTTCTAAAAAATCCAACTTATCAAAAAACAAGGGCGGAAACTCTGCCCTTGTTTATTTTAGCATAAAATATTTTCCTTTTCATTGCTGTCTTGCATTTTCCTCGTTGTATTGAAATGCAAGTAAAAGCGCTTCTCGGCTTCTCAATTCCTCAGCTGTAAGCGGTTTTTGCGCGGTGCCCATGCAGTCATTACAGGTGTTCAAACATTCGGGGCAGCGGCAGCCGCTCTCAAGCCCACGCTCAGACTGTACCATATATACGCCGCAAAGCCTGCAGGAGCATCTCATTTTCCCTTGCCCCCCTGCGCGGATGGTGTTGATTCAACTTCTGCGTCTTGTGCAAGAAGCGTTTCTTGCGGTGTAGGCTCAACAAGCTCGCCTTCCATGGGTTTCGCGCCGATTAACCGCGTCAGAGGGCTCCCCTCAGGTAAAAATGATTGAAGCTCGGTAACGGGAATGGCAAACTGCGGTGCAGGATCTACATAGGTGGTAATCTCGTACTGGCGATACATCAACACAAGTTCATTTCCGGATATATAGTAAAGCTGCCTATCCTCCATGGGCATCACTTCGCAAAGGAGCGTAAGCCCATTGTTTTTCGCTTGCATGGTAATGATATCGGGCAGCACGCGCCGCCATCTGTCGTTTTCGGCATCAAAATTATCCGCAATGGAGAGTTTTTCGCCTGTTGTAACATCGTAGTTTAAGGAGATTATATCTATGGGCTCACTTGTATCAAGGTCTTTCACCTCGAGCACAGCGGACAGAATACCGTTGCTGTTATTGGTGATCATGTAAGTCGTGAATACCTGCACATCGCTTTCTTTCACGCAGTTCATAACGTCTTGATGAATAGAAGCGTTGATCTTATCCGCATTTTCACCTTCGATATGCGGATAGAGCATAACGCCTTCGTCGTTGGAGATTACGCTGCGCGTAATGTAAAGCGGCGGTATTGGCGTACTTTGCGGCGTAACGCCAGGGGAAATCCGGACCGCATCCGCATGGAGGTTAACATCGTCCTCGCCGCTTGAGCAGGCGCTAAAAAGGAGTGCTCCAAACACGCATATCAACATACCCGCCTTAGCGGCCCATGCGCGCTTCATATAAGCTCCTCCTCACTAACCTTATTCCCCCAAATTATAACATAAAGGAGCAGGTATTCGTATGAACAAAGCGTTAAATAACCGTCACTACCTCTGTGTTTTCCAAAGCTTCTATGATCATGGCTGTAAAATCAACATTAGCTTCGCTCTTTCTTATTCCCGTTACAGTTGGCTTTGTCACTGGGTGCTCCGGGACAAACACAGTACAGCAATCTTCATAGGGCAATATGGAGGTTTCAAAGGTATTGATCTTTTTTGCGATTGTTACAATCTCGTCCTTGTCGAAGCCGATAAGCGGGCGAAATACCGGCATATGCACCGCATCGTCGGTAGCGCATAAGCTTTCAAGCGTTTGACTCGCTACCTGTCCTAGCGCTTCGCCTGTGATGAGAGCCGGTGCGCCGTCTTTTTCGGCGATGGTTTCTGCGATTTTCATCATGAGTCTTCTCATGATAACCGTAGTTTCCTTGGGCGGGCATTGATCGTAGATAGCCAGCTGTATTTTCGTAAACGGAACCAAATGCAGCTTTACTTCCCCCGAGTATTCACTTAAAAGCTTCGTAAGCGCGACCACCTTATCGCGAGCTCGCTCACTTGTGTAAGGATAACTGTAAAAATGTACGGCGGATAGTTCAAGCCCGCGCTTTGCCATAAGGTAGCCCGCTACAGGGCTGTCAATTCCTCCCGATATGAGAAGCGCCGCTCTGCCGGCAGTACCAGTAGGCATACCGCCTGCACACGGAATTTCCTCACAGTACACATAAGCGCTGTCACGCACCTCCACGGTAACCTTTAAGGCAGGTGCGTGCACATCCACATAAAGCTTATCGGGGTACTCCTCCAAAATGAGATGCCCGAGCTCGCGGCAAATTTCTTGTGAGTCGAGCGGAAATCGTTTATCGCCGCGTCGTGCAAGCACCTTGAAACTCAATCGTTCCTTACCCTCAAGCGCAGGTTCCACAAGCGTCTTTGCCGCATGCAAGATGGTATTCATGTCCTTGTTAACCGAAAGCGCCGGGCTCACGGAGTGAATACCGAACACCTTTTGGAGTTTGTTGATTACGCTTTCTTCATCGGTATCTTTAAGGCCGCGCACGTAGATGCGCCCCTGCTCGTAACGTGAGGAAGCTCCGGTTCCGACAAGGGCACCGTTAATGCGCTGCAAAAGCTTTCGCTCAAAAAATGGTTTGTTCAATCCCTTAAGATGGATCTCCGCATAGCGAATGAGGAGTACTTTTTCCATGGTGCCTCCAAATTAATTTATCTTCTTGTGTAACGCCTGAGTGTGGGCAAAATCTCTTTTATAGCAGCTGCGGTCGTATCCATCTCAGCTAACGTATTCATGGGAGAAAAGCTAAAACGTATCGCGCCTTCCTGACGTTCGCCAACAATGCCCATGGCATTGAGAATTCGGTTTTTGCCGGCCTTATGCGCGGCGCATGCGGAGCCAGTGGATACGTATATCTCCATAGCCTCCAATGCGTGCAGCAGTACCTCGCCGCGAACACCTAAAAACGATGCGTTTAAAATGTGCGGTGCGCTCTCCTCTATTGGCGGCCCGTTGAGAACGACCTGCGGGAGTGCCGATAAGCGCTCCGCGAGCCTCCGCTTGCAAGCATACATGGAATCGGTAAACCGCGCAAGGTTTTTCAGATAGAATTGCAGTGATGCATCCATGCCCATGATGCCCGGCGTATTAAGCGTACCAGAACGCAGGTTTTTTTCCTGACCGCCGCCCGATTGTCCGCCGACAAAACGAAGTCCCTTTTTTACATAAAGCGCTCCGACACCCTTTGGGCCATGAAACTTATGTGCACTCACGCTGTAAAGGTCCGCGTTTTTGGCATCGAACGGAACCTTTAAAAATCCTTGTACACCATCACAATGCACCACTGCTTGCGGCGCCTTTCGCTTAACAAGCTTATAGACCGACTCCATATCGTTGATGGCCCCTACCTCGTTATTCACCTGCATCACCGAAACCAAAAGAGTGTCGGGTGTTAAAAGCGTGTTGAGGTTATCCATATCGAGCTGTCCTATTCGATTAACGCCCACATCTACAACCTCATAGGCACGGCTTAGCGTCCTCATACACTCGTACACAGACGGATGCTCCACCGCACTCACAATCACTCGTCCGCCGCCGCGCATAGCGCGAAGCGAACCTAAAATGGCCATATTGTTGCTTTCTGTTGCACCTGAGGTAAACAGTATTTCCTCAGGTAAAGCCTTCAAAACACCGGCAAATCTTTCGCGTGCTGATTCTACGTCCCGCTCTGCTGCTACGGCCGGTGAATAGGCTGCGGCGGGGTTAAAAAAGCTCTCTAACATATATCGGTTCACGGCTTCCGCTGCCACGTCAAATGCTCGCGTAGTCGCGCTGTTATCTAAATAAATCATAACCTTCACTCCAATGTATACTTTAAGAGTACTTAGTCTACTCCCATACCTATGTATATGTATTTTATCATAAAGCCGTCCTCAGCAATTTAGGCGCTGCGGTTTTCTTTCCGCTATTCTACCATAAAAAGCGGAAAATGACGCAAAAGCTTAAGGAGTTTCGATATACTTCAATTGCCCGTATGCATTTTTTGCTGTAAAATGGAAGGAACATTGGAGGGGAGAGTCGTTATGGATTTTTTGGACAGGTTCACCGAAGGTGCCAAGCGTGCGCTCGCCTACGCGCAGGACAGCGCAAAGGAAATGGGTCATAACCATGTAGGTACCGAACACCTGCTCATTGGCATTTTACGGGACCGTGACGGCGCAGCCTCGCAGGTATTGGCAACACTTAAAGTATCCGAAAACGACGTAATTCTCCGCACGGAATCGCTCATAGGTCGTTCAGCACCCACATTCATCAATAGCTTCGGTTATACACCCTCCACCAAAAAAGTACTGGAGCTGAGCCTGTACGAATCAAAAACGCAAAAAACCAGCTACATAGGTACCGAGCACATACTCCTCGCCATCCTTCGTGAAAAGGACTGCGCAGCAGCACGCATGCTCGATGGATTTGGCGTTACGATTGACGATGTAGTATCTGCACTTCCCGATAACACACCGCAGCACAAGCATTCAACCACCGCTGAGCCTGAGGCTGAACATTCCGCAACCCCTGCGCTCGACCAGTTCGGGGTCGATCTCACATCACAAGCCTCCGAAGGTATGCTCGATCCCGTAATCGGCCGCGAAACAGAAATACAACGTATACTGCAGATTTTAAGCCGTCGCACAAAAAACAACCCCGTACTTCTGGGGGACCCGGGCGTTGGCAAAAGCGCCATTGCAGAGGGTCTTGCGCAGCGCATCTCAAACGGCAATATTCCCGATTCCCTCCGCGGCAAGCGGCTTGTTTCCCTCGATTTAAGCGGCATGGTAGCAGGCGCGAAATACCGCGGCGACTTTGAGGAGCGCTTAAAAACAACCATCAAAGAACTTCGTCAAAGCGGTAATGTGATCCTTTTCATCGACGAGCTTCATACCATCGTAGGCGCAGGCGCAACAAACGGCAGTATCGATGCCTCCAACATTTTAAAACCCGCACTTGCACGGGGTGAAATACAGGTAGTAGGCGCAACCACGCTGGATGAGTACCGCCGACATATAGAAAAGGATGCTGCACTCGAACGCCGTTTCCAGCCTGTTACCGTAGGTGAACCTACACCTGAGGAAGCATTAAAAATACTCTACGGGCTTCGAGACCGTTATGAGGCCCATCATCGTGCCAGCATCACCGATGGTGCGCTCAATGCCGCGGTGGAACTATCCGCCCGCTATATTCCCGACAGGTTTTTGCCGGATAAAGCCATCGACATCATGGACGAAGCAGCAAGCCGCGTGCGTTTAACAGCATTCAGCCAACCGCCCGATTTAAAGAGGCTGGAACTCAAGCTGGAAGCGCTGTATAAGGAAAAGGAAGAGGCTGTCAACAATCAGAACTTTGAACGCGCTGCCGCTGTTCGCGATGAGGAGCTCAAGATCAAATCGAGCATGCGTTCAATGCGCGAGGATTGGGAGGATAAGCAGCGAAACTTTGCATTCACCGTGACAGAACAGGATATCGCCGAAGTTGTGAACGCATGGACGGGCATCCCCGTGCAGCAGCTTACCGAGGATGAAAGCGAGCGGTTGATGCATTTGGAAGATAAGCTTCACGAACGCGTTGTTGGGCAAGACGAGGCCGTTATTGCCGTCTCCCGTGCCATTCGACGCGCGCGCGCAGGACTTAAGGATCCCAAGCGTCCCATCGGCTCCTATATGTTTTTAGGGCCTACAGGGGTAGGAAAAACGGAACTTTGTCGCGCTCTTGCTGAAACGCTTTTCGGTAACGAGAACTCCCTCATACGACTCGATATGTCCGAATATATGGAAGCACACAGCATCAGTAAGCTCTTTGGCCCACCACCGGGTTACGTAGGTTACGAAGACGGCGGCCAACTTACCGAGCGTGTACGCCGTAAGCCCTATTCCGTGGTACTGCTTGACGAACTGGAAAAAGCACATCCCGATGTGTTTAATGCACTCTTGCAGATACTCGAAGACGGCAGACTTACCGATTCAAAAGGCAGGCTCGTTGATTTTAAAAATACCGTCGTCATCATGACATCCAACGCCGGCGCAGAAAAACTCAACAAGGCTTCCGCCGTGGGTTTCACCTCCTACACACCCGATTCCTCTTATGAGCGCATGCGCGAGGAAATGCTCGCAGAGCTTAAAAAAACCTTCCGTCCCGAATTTTTGAACCGCATCGACGAGATCATTGTTTTCCGCCCGCTCGAGCAGGCGCAGGCAAAAGAGATTGCTAAGTTGATGCTTGAAAGTGTTTCGCAGCGTCTACAATCGCGCGGCATCGAGCTTTCCTTCTTAGACGAAGCAGTTGAATATCTTGCCAAAGCCGGTTTTGATCCCGTATATGGCGCACGCCCGCTACGCCGCGCTATACAGCAGCAGGTTGAGGACAGCCTGAGCGAGGAAATTCTCTGCGGCCGCATAGACCTGGGCGAAAGCATTTTGGTTGGCACCGACAGTGAAAAACTTCTGTTTCAAAAACAGTAGCTTGTGTTTGAAAAGCTCACACATGACAAGTAAGATACTACTTTAAGGCAGACCCAACGTTTACAATTTGTTTATGAAATATCCGTTACAAATTTAGCCGAAAATGATAAAATAATCCCGTATTTCAAGTGAATTTCGGACGGACCTTATGCGTATTGCTCACAAGAGGATTTTAACTGTCGTTATGGCGGCGGCGCTCTTATTTATGAGCGGCGTTTCTTTTGCGCTTCCCGCCTATCCTGAAAAACCCCTTTCTTTAGGAGATAGCGGAGATGAGGTCGCATCGCTTCAATCGGAGCTTCAATCCAACGGCCTTTATTCCGGTGAAATTACAGGCCTGTATGACGAAAACACACGTGCAGCCGTCGAAGCTTTGCAAACAATATTAGGCCTCTCCCCCGACGGCGTGTTCGGTGCTGTTACCTATAAGGCGTATGTAACTTTGCTAATAGAACAGCCTCTTATACCCATCGAACCTGCTTCCTCAGAGTTACCTTCAAGTCATGTACTTGAAGGTAAGATTATCGGTCTCGACCCGGGGCATCAAGCAACTGCCGATATCGTGCTTGAACGCATTTCCCCGGTTACGAACCTTTTTAAGTTCCGCATGAGCACCGGCACAATCGGCGTTAAGACCGGTACCGCGGAGTCACTCATCAACCTTTTAATTGCCTTAAAACTCAAAGACATGCTTGATGAAGCCGGAGCTCAGGTCATCATGACCCGTACGGAGCAGTCGGTCAACGTATCCAACTCCGAACGAGCATTTGTCATGAACAATGCAGGTGTGGATTTTTGGATCAGGCTCCATTGCGACAATTCTTCTGATGAGAAGCTTACCGGCGCATCCGTGCTCATCCCTTCAGCTTCTGAGACCCCCGGTATCTACGAGAAAAGCCTTACGCTTGGTGTTTGCGTTCTGGATGCTTTTTGTGCATCCACAGGTGCAAAGAACCTAAACATTGCTTCACTATCGAATCAGTCCGGCTTCAACTGGTCGCAAAATCCCGTCGTCACGATTGAAATGGGTTATCTTTCTAACCCTTGTGACGATGTGCGATTAAATGGCGATACCTACCAAAGCGCTTGCGCAAAGGGTGTATTCGACGGCATTCTCGCTTACTATGTTGCAAATGCATCCCTTGACGGTAACGCATGAACATAGCTTTTAAAAAACTGAAACAATACGGCGTTGCGTTCCTTGCGCTTACGTCGCTTTTTTTATGGAGCGCGTGCGAAAAAACCTCATCTGCCCCTTCACTTTCACCTTCCCCCATTTCTACGCCCTCTCCTTCGATTACAGTTTCCGCCTCTTTATCACCGGAGAATGATGAAACCGCGGTCGAGAGCTTTCCCGACAACCGCGTTCTTTTATTCTTTTCAACCTATGACGTTGACACAGCACTTTTGCGCGCTGCCTTTTATGACGCGCTATCCGTCAAAGGGGGCATCGATGCGTTGAATACCATCATGGAGATATCAAAAGCCGAGCCCTATCCTTTTAAATGCCTGCTTAGCGTAGGAAGACTGTTGTATGACGGAAGCAATTTCAGCGGTATTGTCTCTATCCCGCAAGGCGAAGGCAAACTTATGGCAGGCTCCGGCAAATTTACCTTTACCTATGCAAACGGCCCCGTGCTTTATGGGACTGTGGAAGAAGAGAGACTCGGCTTCTTCGTGTTAAGCGCCGACGGTGATTTTATCTACATGGTGCGCATGGCAAGAACGCAAGACGATTGGATCGTATGTGTGGATACGCCCGCGAAACGAAGCTTGATGCAGTGGGGAGAAACAAGCCGTTTTACGAGCTTTTCAAGTGATTTTATTCCTTATATACCATTTGCGACGCCTACGCCCGTCTTAACGCCCGGGTGGGACGAAGCGGCAAGCAGTGGAGACAAACCGGATTTTTCGGAAGATAACTGGTTTGCGTTTTCCTTTGATAAGCTTTCTGAGGGTGCAGATACCGTCTATGAACTGAGAGACGGCACGCTGTTTGAACACATAGTGAGCGAATAAGATTTTATATAGCACCTTTAGCCGCGTCCGAGTCGGACGCGGTTTTTTATTTGTTTAGATTTTTCCCTGACATATTTTATACAAATTCATCCATTAAAATGGCGCAAATCCGTGATAGTGCGTCCAAATTTTACGGTTATACTGTAAACATCACAGAAAGGAGTTTATCGATATGGAAAACAATTGGTATAACGGCGAAGAAAAAACGCCTAAAGATTTTGAGCAAAAGGAGCCGCAGGATGATGTCTATTATAAGCCCACGTATGTTAAGCCTGAAAAGAAACCGGCAAAGGCGGTAACATGGACTCAAATGATTGTTGCGCTTTTGGTAGTTGGGCTTTTGAGCGGAGGTCTTAGTGCTTTTATCGTAGGTAGCTCACAAAACGCCTTGCAGTCTCCCGGAAACTCTGCTGTTCTTACGACTCCCGCCCCGAACTTATCGGGAAACGAAAGCGGATTATCCGCCGGCACTCGAGCCAACGCACCTTCCTCCGGCATCAATATGAGCGGTGATTCCACTTCTGTCACGTATGATTCAACAACGCAGATGCTGCAAAACTCCATGGCAAGCGTTGTGCTTATAAGTATCGAACAGAACGTTTATGGGGCAGATGGCAGTGCAACCATGGAACCCATAGGCAGCGGTTCAGGCGTCATCACCACCTCAGACGGCTACATTGTTACCAACAGCCATGTGGTCGATAAGGCAAGCGGTCTAATTGTTACGTTGCAGGACGGCACAAAGCATAAAGCCACCGTCGTCGGTGCCGACAGCCTTACCGATCTTGCTATCGTAAAAATTGACGCAACAGGCCTTCCTGCAGCAATTTTAGGTAACTCGAGCAGCGTGGTCGTCGGCGATAAGGTATACGCTATCGGTAACCCGCTCGGCGTATTCACAAGCTCCGTTTCCGCAGGTATTGTAAGCGGCCTTAACCGCACCATCGAGGTGGAAGGCCAGAGCATGTCCCTCATGCAAACGGATGCCTCCGTCAACCCCGGCAACTCCGGCGGCGGGCTGTTCAATGAAAGTGGCGAGCTCATAGGTATTGTGAACTCTAAGAGCCTCGGTGTTGAGGTAGAAGGCCTTGGCTTTGCTATCCCAATTGACGATGCGAAGAGTGTAATCGTTGACCTTATCGACCTTGGTTATGTAAGCGGAAGACCGTTCTTAGGTGTTTCTCTGCAGGAAATCAACCTTGTAGACGCCTCCGGTGGCCGTGACAGCTACTTCCCGTTTTTCATGCCCTCCAACTACGTGACCCGTGTGCAGATAACGGATGTTATGAAAGGAAGTGCCGCTGAGGCAGCCGGCATGAAGGTGAACGATATCATTCTCGCAGTAAACAAAGAAGAGGTCAACGGTTCCTCAGAGCTTGCTTCGGCCTTGTATGAATATAAGATCGGCGATGTGGTAACAATAACCATACAACGGGGCAACGAAAGTTTGGACCTGGATGTAACCCTCGCCGAGCGCCCCGCAAGTAACTGACGGTCATTCCGACAGGAGCCCCCACTCCTTCGATGACATACCCCCAACCATCTTGCTGCCGTGGTTCCCCAACACGGCAACCGAAAAAGGCGGCACAAGCCGCTTTTTTTGGTGCTTCGCTTTCGTACATGTTTGTGCCGCCACATACACGAGGTTTCGCCAGCGAGCCATGTAGTCGGCAAGGGCAAAACCCTTGCCCTACACAGAAAATCACGTCAGATGGTCGCCATGCGGTTCGTCAAATCGCAAAGGCGGGATGAAATCATCCCGCCCTACATTTGATT
>JAEZLG010000289.1 GCA_023435855.1 Bacillota bacterium
GGGGTGAGTACCGCCTGCGACATGTAGTAAAATATCATCCCCATCGTCAGCGCATAAACGAGGGTCACACCCGAGGCGAGTCCGTCAAGACCGTCGGTCAAATTCACGGCGTTGACAATGGCGACTACCACAAAAATGATGAACGGGATGTAAAAAACCCCGAGATCCCACTCCAAGTTCAGAAACGGCATGTAAATCTTCGAGCCGACGAACGGGCTGTTGTATGCATACAATGCGATAATCGCGGCCACGCAGAACTGGCCTATGATTTTTTGGTACGCGCGAAGCCCAACGGTATTTTTGAGACGGACCTTTAAAAAGTCGTCCAGGAACCCAAGCAGGCCAAAACCCGTAGTCACAAGTAGTGCAGGAAGCACAAACTCCATAGCGCTTAACGAAAATGCAAGCGTGCCTGCTAAAATGCCCGCGATAATCATTAAACCTCCCATCGTGGGAGTTCCGCTTTTTTTCAGGTGAGATTTAGGTCCGTCTGAGCGTTCTTGCTGACCGAACTTGAGCTTTTGTAGGGCCGGTATGAGCACCGGTCCCAAGAGCATCGTTACGAGCGCGGCTAGTAGGAGCGCATAAATAAGGTTATCCATCGTAATTCTTGGAGCGGCCCGTCAACGCGACAGTATCTCCGCAACGATCTCCTTCTCATCAAAATGGTGCTTACCGCCGTTGATTTCCTGGTAGCTTTCGTGCCCTTTACCCGCAAGGATGATGACATCATCCTTGTGCGCGTTAAAAAGCGCGTATTCAATGGCAGCATAGCGGTTTTCGATGACCACATACTCGGTGCCGGTCTTCTTTACGCCTTCCTCTATGGCGCTGATGATGGACACAGGCTCCTCGCTGCGGGGATTGTCCGAGGTGAGTACGATGAAGTCGGAATAGCGGCCCGCCACTTCGCCCATGAGCGGGCGTTTTGCCTTGTCGCGGTCGCCTCCGCAGCCGAACAAAGTGACGATTCTGCCCTTTGCAAAGCCGCGTACAGTCTTTAAAACGTTTTCAAGAGCATCGGGTTTGTGCGCGTAATCGAGAAATACCGCAAAGTCTCGTCCACCGCTTGGCAGAGGCTCGAGCCTGCCTGATACCACGCCCATTTTTTCGAGCCCGCGCTTGATTGCATCAAGCGTTAGGCCAAGCTCAATAGCGGCAGCGGAAGCACCCATGGCGTTGTAAACGCTGAATATACCGGGGGTCGGTATGTTAATGCGCGTCCTGCCGATGCGGGTGATCATATCAAACTGCACCCCGCGCGTTGTGATGTCAATCTCAGCGGCGGAAACATCCGCGCGTTCAGTGATGCCAAAGGACGTTCTCGGGATCATAATATCCTCGAGCATTTTCTCGGAATGCGAATCGTCCGCGTTCACGATGGCTAATTTGCTTTGTCGAAACAACAGCTTTTTGGCAGCCAGATAGCTTTCGAAATTCTTATGGTAGTCGAGGTGATCCTGCGTGAGGTTGGTAAATACCCCAACATCGAATTCAATACCGTGAACGCGATGCTGGTCGAGCGAATGGGAGGATACTTCCATCACCACGAGATCGACGTTTTCATCTTTCATTGTCCGAAGCAACGCCTGTAGATCTACGCTTTCGGGGGTTGTACGGTCACTCTCCACATTCTTGTCGCCTATCATGTTGCGGATGGTGCCGATAAGTCCAACTTTCTGCCCGGCAGCCTCTGCGACGGCCTTAAGCATGTAGGTGGTGGTGGTTTTACCGCTCGTGCCTGTGATACCCGCTATACGCAGGCTCTCCGCAGGATAGCCATATAGCGCCGCAGCCATCTCTGCCATGGCAATACGGGTATTCTTTACGAGGATTTGTGTAACGTTTAAAGGAAGCTTACGCTCCACAACAAGCGCTGCGGCTCCTGATTCGACCGCCTGTTTCGCATAAACGTGCCCGTCTGCAAATGTGCCGACCACGCAGAAGAACACATCGCCCGTTTCAACTTTTTTCGAGCTGTACCTTAGGGCTTTTACGTCTTTATCTTCGCCGATCAATTCGTGTTCTGTTCGTTTTAATAGCTCGCTGAGCAGCATGTCTCCTCCATTATCCCCCGCCGATTTGTGTGGCGGAGAACTCCACAAATACTTCCGTGCCCGGATTAACCTCCGTGCCTGCCACCGGGTTTTGGCGAATCGCCGTTCCGCTCTGGTCCGGTGGGTCAATACGGATGGTAAGGCCTAGCGCCGCGAGTGCGTCATGCGCTTCAAGGCGTGTTTTGCCATTCAGGTCGGGCACCGTAACGGTATCGGCTTCGTCCCATTCGTTCATAACGGCAGCTGTCAATTCGGTGTACAAAAGTACCTCCGAGTTTTTATTTACAACAGAACCCGCGGCGGGAACCTGCGCCGTGACCGTGTCCGTCTCCTGATAGGCGGCTTTAAGGCCTGCATCTTCAAGCTTATCCTTCGCTTCGGATACGGAAAGCCCCGTAACATCGGGTACGGTAACACTCTCCACACTTCCCTCGGGCAAATAGCCGTAATGCCTCAGTGTCTCCTCGAGCACCACCTTCACAAAAGGCGCTGCTACGGTGCTGCCGAATATCACACCAACCTGAGGTTCATCCACAAGAAGCAGGCACACGAATTCCGGATCATCAGCAGGTGCGAAACCGATAAAGGAAGCGATGAGCTTACCTTGCGCGACTGCCCCGTTTTCATACTTCTGCGCAGTACCCGTTTTCCCGCCTACGCGATAGCCCGGGATGCCTGCGTTGCGGCCGCTGCCTTCTGTAACAACGCTTTCAAGTATCTGCCGTACGATTGCTGAGGTTTCCTCGCTGATGACGCGGCGCACCACGGTGGGCTTGTTCTCGAGGAGTATTTCCCCGTTTGGCGAAACGATCTGTTTCACCACATAGGGCTGCATAAGATTACCGCCGTTGATTGCCGCACTGGTGGCTGCTGCAAGCTGGATAGGCGTTACCGCAATGCTTTGGCCGAATCCAATGCGTGCAAGCGTGTTTTCGGTGATGTACTTCTCCTGTGTAACAATACCGCCTGCCTCACCTTGAATACCGCTGCCCGTTACCGAGCCGAAGCCAAACTTGTATATGTAATCATAAAACGTTTCCCTGCCCATTGCAAGCGCCATCGACATGAAGGCAACGTTGCAGGAGTTCTGTACCGCTTTAATTAAAGTCTGTGAGCCATGTCCGCCGCTTTTCCAGCAGCGCACTCTTTCGCCGTTGCTCAACACTTTATAACCCGGGCAAAAATAGCCGGAACCGGTCGTTACCTTTTGGCTGTCAAGCGCTGCGGACAGCGTCGCTATTTTGAAGGTAGAACCCGGCTCGTAGGCGTCTGCTACGATGCGGTTGCGCATAAGGCTTTGGAGTAGTTCAATGTCGGTTCGCGGCGGATTGTTGAGGTCAAGATCCGGGTAGGAACAAATCGCAATGATCTCGCCGGTCTTGCAGTTCATTATGATACACTGCGCATTCTTGGCAGTGTTAATCGTAAGTGCCTGCTTCAGCTGTTTTTCAAGGATCGATTCCACCGCGCTGTCGGTGGTTAACACCAATGTTCCGCCGTCAAGCGGCTCGATGATTTCCTCAAGTCCGTAGGCAAGCGCATTGCCCTTGCGGTCGGTCTCCGTAATCATGCGGCCGTTTTCACCGCTTAGGTATTTATCGTACTTCTGCTCTAAGCCTGCCTGCCCCGTGCCGTCCACGGTGGTGAAGCCTATAAGCTGCGAGAAGGTGTTAGAAAGCGGATAGTAGCGCTTGGTGTCTACCGCCGTACCCACGCCTGCGCCAAGCTTGAGAGCTACGATTTTATCCACCATATCGCGCTCCACAGCGCGTTTTAAGACGACCTCCATCTTATCTACATCGCTTACCTTGGCGAGTACGCTCTCATAGTCCATTTCAAGAAGGTTTGACAGCTCGCGCGCTACGCGCTCGCGGTCTGCGTCGCCGACTTGCTGCGGCCAAACGAGCACTTTATACGCCGTCCCGCTCTGTGCAAGCACAACGCCATTGGTATCGAGTATCATGCCGCGCTTTGCAGTTAGCGATGTATCGCGTGTCCACTGCGACAGCGCCATCTCCTGAAGCTCGTCGCTCCATATGACCTGAATATAAAAAATACGCCCAAGCAATATTACGAATACGAGAGCGATCGCAATGAGCGTCCAAAGCAGTCTTTTTTTGTTGGATACAGCCGGCGCGCCCATCGACTACCCCCTTATCCCCCGGACGTTTTCAGTCGCCGTTCACCTTCACGATCTGCTCGGCACCGGGATAACCCATATCGGCCTCTTGTGCCGCTTCGCGTGCATCGTCGATGCATACAGCGCTGTTGAGCTTTACCGCGAGCTCCGTTAGTTCTATCTCGCATTGCTTAATGTCTTGTTTAAGCGCATTGACTTTGTTGTACTCGGTCGAGATCTCGGCATACCTCATTAAAATACCTATGAGCGCTGCGGCGATGAAAACGACCGTTGCGAGTACGCCAACCTTCTTAAAAAACAGCTTTATGGGGCTTGGTTTATCCGCCGCCTGCGGAGCTTTACGCGTTTTCGGTGCAGGGCGAGTTTTCACAGCGGGATTAAACGGATACGCTTCCGCTTCGAATTCGAACGCCTCTTCCTCAGGCTCATACTTTGGCAAAGCGGAGGACTGGTACACGCGGGAATCCACATACACCCTTGTTGCGCTATTCTTAGGAGTATATCCCTTTACACTTTCAGTCTTCCTTGCCGCTACTGCCATGTTATTCATCTCCGATACAAGTTATAACTTTTGTATAGCTCTAAGCTTTGCACTGCGCGAACGAGGGTTTCTATTTACTTCCTCCTCGTTTGCTATGAGAGGCTTTTTCGTAAGAATGCGCGCGGTGGGTAATTTATTGCATGTACACATGGGTGCGCGCGGATCGCAGACGCAGGGGTTTTCGTAAGTGCGGAATGCCTGCTTCACGATGCGGTCCTCAAGTGAATGGAAGGAAATCACGGCAAGCACGCCGTCTTTTTCGAGCAACTCTTGCGCATCGTCAATCGCTTTTCTCAGTCCGTCAAGCTCGGCATTAACCGCTATACGAAGCGCCTGAAACGTGCGCCTGGCGGGATGTGGCCCTTCGCGGCGCGCCGCTGCGGGAATCGCGTTTTTGATGATATCCGCAAGTTCTGTGGTACTGTCAAGCGCGTGCTTTTCCCTCTCGCGAAGGATGGACGATGCGACGCGGGAAGCATAGCGTTCCTCACCGTATTCCCGTATGACGCGCGCAAGCTCCTCAAAGGAACAGCCATTCACCACGTCGTAAGCGCGAAAGGGAGATGAAGTATCCATTCGCATGTCAAGCGGGGCGTCCTCGTTGTAGGAAAAACCGCGTTTTCCTTCGTCGAGCTGGTGGGAAGACACGCCTAAATCCAGCAATATGCCGCTGACTTGATGTATCGAAAGCCCGTTTAGAAGGCTTTTCATCTGAAAGAAGTTACCGCGCAATGCAGTGAAAGCATCTTGAAAACATTGAAGCCTTTTTGTTGCTTCGGCGATAGCGTCTGCATCGCGATCTATGCCGATGAGCCGTGAACCCTTTGGCAGCCTCTTAAGCACAGCCTCCGCATGCCCTCCCCCGCCCAGCGTTCCGTCCACGAACACACCGCCGCGCGTTGGTCTTAAGAGTTCCAGCACTTCTTCAAGCATGATGGGAACATGATAGTTTACTTCCGTCATATGCCAAGCCCCGTCAGATA
>JAEZLG010000055.1 GCA_023435855.1 Bacillota bacterium
GTATATTGGCGAGCGTTAAAATGGGGTTCGCCGCATAAAACGCCGTTATACCGCTTATGGACCATGTTCCGGCGAGTATCGCAGGTCCAAGGAGTGAAAGGTAAAGCGGCACCTCGTATGCAAAAAGCTGCGTCATGGCACGGATAGAACCTATCTCCGCGTAGAGCGAAGAGGACGACCATCCCGCGAGGAAGAACGTGAGCGTCGGAACCGTTAAAAAGTAGAGCACCACGATCAAATCGCCCTCAAACGGAAACAGCGATTCCTTACCCCAGATGGGTATGTACAAAAACGCGGCGGTGGTAGCGGCCAGTGCAAACACCGGTATCCATTTAAAGAGCGGCTTATCCGCCTCGCGCGGTACCACGGTCTCCTTGGAAAACAGTTTTATGATATCCGCCAGAGGTTGGTACCACGGCGGGCCAATACGGCTTTGAAGCTTGGCGTGCAGCTTCCTGTCGATGTACTCAAACACCAAGGAGATTGCACCAAGAAACAAAAACCCGGGAAATATGAGAATTTGGAACAGAGCCTTCCCCACGCTTATATACCCTCCCTGCCGATGCGCAGCTTTTTAAAATCCACACCGCGCGCGGCATACCATTCGATACCGTAATTGACAAGCCCCTCCCAATCGAACCGCTCAGCGCTTTCCTTTCTTACGACCTTCACCATGCGGTCGGTGCAGGAGAAGCAGGGGTCGATGGCTGCGATTACGATGGGCGCGTCTGCAAGGTAGCCGCCTTCAAGCATGTGCGATATGGCGGCAGAGTTCGCAAGTGTTGGGGCACGCACTTTCACGCGCTCCGGCTTATCGGTACCGTTTGAGCGTACATAATGGATATCCTCGCCGCGAGGTGCTTCTATGCGGCTTGCCGCCTCGCCCGCAGGGATGCGCATGGGAACTTTTACGGAAACAGGACCTTCCGGCATTTGCTTTAATATCTGGCGGCAGAGCTTGTAGCTTTCCAATAGCTCCAGCGCACGAACCACCGTGCGGCCGTATACGTCCGCATGATTATCCGTTATCACTTCAAAATCGAGCTCGGGGTAAATGCCATAGGGTGCATCGCGCCTAATATCGCGCTTCACGCCTGCTGCGCGAAGCACCGGGCCGGTTGCCCCCAGGCGAAGCCCGTCTTCTGCCGAGAGTTTACCAACACCCAGCAAGCGCTTTACGAGCGTTTCCTCGTAGAGCACGACGTTTGCGTAGTACTTGGTGCGTTCTTCAAGTGCGTCGATGGCCTCCAATACCTTTTCAGCCTGTTCGGTACTTATATCGCGCCTTACACCGCCTATGGTATTCATGCCGTAATTGATGCGGTTGCCCGTAAGCATTTCAAGCACGTCGAGCACAATCTCGCGGTCCTTCCATGCGTACATGAAAAGCGACATAAAGCCGACCTCATGCCCCGCCACGCCAAGCCATAAAAGGTGGCTGTGTACCCTTTCAAGCTCTGCGATAAGCGCGCGAATGTAATACCCGCGCCTTGGCACATCTACGCCTGCAATCTCCTCCACAGCCTGCACATAGCAGCTCGAATGGGAATGCGAGCAGATGCCGCAGATTCGCTCCAAAAAGTGAATATTTTGAATGTAAGTTTTGCTTTCGGTCGCTTTCTCCATGCCGCGATGGTTGTAGCCGATGCCGACATTGGCGGCGGCCACCCTTTCGCCCTCGAGTGTGAGAAGGAAACTTTCCGGCTCTTCAAGCGCCGGATGCTGCGGCCCGAGCGGTACGGTAATCTTAGCCATTTTCCTGCCCTCCTTCGGTGTCGCGCTTCGCTTTTGGCTTCCAATCCTTGCGTAAAGGATACTCGCCTTCGGGCCAGTTGTCCGGCAGCGGGTACTGCCTGCCCTCCGGGAGCCCTTCCACATGAACGCCCAACAGGCCCTCAAGCTCGCGCTCGTAAAAGATCGCGCCTTCATATACGGGAAGCACGGTTGGTATGCTCGCATGATCGCGCACTGTCTTTACCTTGAGCGTTAAAAGATAGCCGTTATCATGGGCAATATGGTACAAAAATTCAAACTGCTCGCCGTTATCAAGCCCTGTAATGGTACACAGTTGGTTAAACCCGAGCTCATTGTGTAAATACCGCAATGCGTCAATAAGGCCACTAAGCGGTATCTCCACGTAGAGCTTGTTGTGCTTCACAGAAGCTAATTCCGCGTCGACAAGCGGGAATTTTTCCTTGAGCTTTTCAAGATAGAAGCGTTCGTTTTCCATCAGTTGCCGCCTCCTTATTCCTTATCTTTGAGTCCTTCAAGAAGCTTCACAACACCATCGATGATGGCCTCGGGCTTCGCAGGACAGCCGGGGATATATAAATTCACGGGGATAGCGGCGTCGATGCCGCCTTCCACGCAGTAGCAATCGGAATAAACACCCGAGGAGCATGCACAAGTGCCCACGGCAATCACAAATTTGGGTTCGGGCATCTGTTCGTAGATGGTGATAAGCCTCTCCCTTTGCTGCATGGTAACAGGACCTGAGCATACGAGCACGTCCGCATGGCGCGGGGTACCTTTTTGCTGAATGCCAAAGCGCTCCACATCATAGCGGGGTGTAAGCGAAGCAAGCACTTCAATATCGCACGCGTTGCACGCGCCGGAATTGAAGTGGATGATCCACGGGGATTTGAGCCTGGCCCAATTTATAATTCTATCAACAACAGCAGCCATTTACTCACTTCTCCCTTCGAAACATCATGAAGAGTGAAAGACCCGTAACGCCAAGATATATGCCCGAGATGGGCGACATGCCGTTGGGGCTTGTAGCCACCATCAGCGCAACAACATGCATGATGGTGAAGAAAAATGCGAACTTGAAAAACTGCGCATAATCGGGCTGCGCCTGATTTTCTTCCATGGATTCACCGCAGGCATACGCGTTAAGCTTGTTCTTCGCGTCGTTCCCGCGCGCGGCAAACAGCTTGCCGACCAAGAGCATAAGTGCACAGACTGCAAGCAAAATCAAAAACGCGATGGGTGGGGAAATGATGATATCGTACATAACTTACCTCTCCCTCTCTAACCCTTTAAGATGTTGAGCTCGCGGGTGTTAAGCGTGCCGTTTGCACGGTATACGCCAAGCACAATGCCCGTCGCCACAACAAGCAGCACAACCTCGATGATGATGGCGGTGATTACATACGCCTGCGCTGTAGCCATATCGCCCGTGAGGTAACCCGCACCGATCAGAAG
>JAEZLG010000057.1 GCA_023435855.1 Bacillota bacterium
GGCACAGACACCGCCTGCTTGCCAATCTCAGGTAAGCTGTAAAAGCTTTCATTTGCCCGATTCAGCGTTGAGGTGAGTTTTGCCGGTACGAGAGTATCCGTTGGAATGAGATCAACGGAGGCGTACAGCCCCGCGACCGACTGCACCGTGGTAAATGCGTCCTCAGGGCAACCGTAAGCACCGACTTCGACTGTGGTAAGCATATCCGCAGTAAGCTGCGTTTGTGCTGATACAAGCTCTTTCACACGCACTACGGTCACGGTTTCACGGGTTTGGGCATTAAGCGCGGGGATTGCGAAAAACGTTATCCCCGCTGCGGCAACAAGGGCGAGGGTACCCCATAAGATTCGACTTCGTAGAAATTTCATGTTGTCAGCTCCTTGTTATTTAAATAGGGGTTGTAATAAAAGCTCGACCGCCTGAGTTACATCGGCGGTCATTTCAAATGGTTCTGCGATCGGCAGACGCACAAACTGTTTTTTAAACTGCCGCTCCAAGGCCGCAGCTGTGGCAGGGGCTGCGCGGCAGGAAGACGCGAACGAGACCTTTTTTGCTAAATCCTGCCAGACGCGATTTGTGAGCATCAGCGTCAGCATGGATTGGCGCCAAAGACCAACGTCTGTCACCATAATCGGGCACGGCGCGCGCATAATCTCTTGCATGTCGCACGGTGGGGCAACATGTGGTAGTAAGGGCGTGCCATCCGGCTCAAACTCTAGGATAAGCCCGACGTCGAACACGATGTAATCGTATCCGCCGCCACCACGTATCACATCACCCGCGTTGAGGTACGGAAAAACATCTATGCCCTTAATTGTGAAACGGCTGTCACCGGCACGTACGTATCGCGGCCCCATGTTTAACATATCAGTCGCACCGCACAGCGCCACGGAATGGCCTTGCTGGCTGATGTAGCTCGCAATCTGACAGGCTAGCCATGTACAACCTGCGCCATGTCCGCCGCCATAAACCGGTATCACAATGGACGCGGTGGGCTTAGGCAACATAAGCGCTTTGTGTTTCTTCGGTGGCGGCACAGGCTCCGGAATAACTGGCGATGTTGTCTGAAGCTCCTTAGGCTGCGGGGTGGGGGCGGATTCACATTCCGTGTTGGCAACAGGAGGCTCCGACTCCTGCCTTGCGGGGGTTAGCTTGACAGGCATTGTCGGTGCTTTGATTATAGGAAGTTTGATTACAGATGTTTTGATAATCGGTTTTTTTGAGGGCAACGGTGGCGGTTCTTCCTGCCTTGACTGTGGTGCTGGTGTCTGAGGCTCGGTATCTGCGCTCACCGGCTCCGTGGCAAGTGTTTCCGCTACATCAGCGGCAGAAGTTTCTTTGATGATGTTCACAATGCTTTCAACAAGGCTCCGGCTACCATCCTCTACGACGCGGACATTAAATTCAGAGAAAATATCCATGAGCCTTTTATCCTTCATGGTACCAACGGAAGCAATTATGATGATGCATACCTGTGGATTTGCCTTTCGGACGGCTTGCAGTTCCCTCCGGTGACGCGGCTCCAGCACCGAAATGTGCGCTATAGCGTGTGTAGCGGATGTAACGCAGAGTTCCGCAAGGAAATCTCGCGGCTCGATAAAATCGTCAGTGATAAAAATAACGCCTTGCTGTTCAAGCTTTTGCCGAAGGACGGGTTGGTATATTGCCGATATGGCGGTATGCGGTTTCATTTTGGCCTCCTTTCCGTCGCGTCCGTTCGATGCTGTGTAGCAGATACTGTTTATCCGCAATATTTCTCAACGTAATGAACTCATTTGCACTAATGGTTTCAGTAAGCAATAGAGCCTGAGCAAAGCCATGCGCACTTGCAACATCTCTTGAAGTGCAAGCACTGTATGCTTTGTCATATGCAAACTTGATTGCGTTATCTTTCTTTTCGTCACTCATAAGTTTCTCATTTCATCGTGTCGGCGGCTGCCGCTCTATGCGTTGCTGATTAGCGCGCTTAGCAAGGTCTATAAGGCGTTGCTCAAACTCTGTATTTGTAATGTTCTCGGGGAAAAGCGCCGTGTACTGTCGCAGTTTCGCGGCGGTATTGGCAAGGCTCATGAGCTCTTTTTCGGCTTCTTTCGGCGTTTTGCGCTGCCAATAAGGATCGAGATTTTCAAAACGGATCGTGGCCTTACTGGATTCCTGCCGCGTGGGTGACATATACACAGAAAGTACGGTAAGGTTCCAATCCCCCTTTTCGCTTGCTTCTTTCAGCAAGTTTGCCTGTTCAAGCGAAGGGACAGTCTGTTCGCGCTCCATGTATTCCCAAAGGTCTTTTTGTTCCTCGGGTTTGAGATAGGAAAGCGTTACAGCAGGTATGAATTTGAGCTTTTCAGCATCTACCGCATCAAGAAGCTGAGGTATAAGCTCAGTAAGGCGAATATAGCGTGAAATTTGCTTTGCACTCTCACCTGTTTGACTTGCTAAAATGTCACGTGATTTTAGTCCATCGAACTTGTGGTCAAGTTGGCCACAAGTTAAATCGTTACGTACACCTTGCCGCTTCATCGCTTCAAGCTTCGCTTTATATGCAAAAGCACGCTCGCTCGGCAGAAGGTTTTGCCGTTGGCCGAGGTTGGTATCTACCATAATGATAGTGGCGAGATCATCGTCCACGTTTTCGATGATGGCAGGAACTTTATCTTTTACAGCGCGGCGGGATGCTTCAATGCGACGATGACCGGCAAGGATTTCATAACCGCCCTCAGGACGGGGGCGCACCTGTACGGGTTGTCGCACTCCGTATTCCGCAACGCTTTCAACGAGCGCGGTCATTTCATCATCATCGCGCACCTTGAATGGATGCCCCTTGAAAGGGAACAGGTCATCGAGTGAAAGCTCAACGACCTGTTTTGCGTTTTCATTGACCGGCTGAAAAGATGATGGGGGAGTGGATATGGCTTCTTTGCTGGCCTGCCGCGATTCTTCGGTAGAAAAAAGATCATCGACTGTGGTCAATTTCATGTTTCTCACGTTGGACACCATCAAGTACCTCCTTCGTTAATGCTTCATATGCTGCTGCTGCTTTACCACGCGCGTCATAGGTAAAAATGCTTTTACCTTCCACGCTGGTTTCCGCCGCCTTGATTGCAAGCGGGATTTCGGTTTTAAACACGCGCAGTTTGTCACCGAAATTATTGCGAAGCATGAACGAAATGTCCTTCGCAAAATTCGTGCGCGTATCCGCCATCGTGATTAAAGCACCCTCAATCGTCAAGGAAGGGTTAATGTTACGCCTCACCTTGTTGATTGTTTGCAAAAGCTGTGTCATGCCTTTGGCGGGAAGGTAGTGAGCCTGAACAGGAATTATAACGCTGTCGGCGGCTACAAGCGCGTTCACGGTAAGCATCCCAAGCGAAGGCATGCAATCGATTAGCACATAATCGTACTTGTCTTTGACTTCGTTCAGATAATTCCGGAGAATAACCTCGCGGCTCATGGTATTAACAAGAGATACTTCCATTGCTGAGAGTTCTATGTTTGCGGGAATGAGGTCAACGCCCTCAGCATGGTGCAGGATACCTTCGTTCGGGGAGATAGGTTCATCCATAATCACTTTGGTCATGATAGAGGTAAGAGATACGGACAGCTTATCTGGCTCTTTCCATCCTAGCGAATCAGTAAGGTTGCCCTGCGCATCAGCGTCAATGAGCAACACCTTTTTTTCGTGCCGAGCAAGGCCGATGCCCAAATTGACAGTAGTGGTCGTTTTGCCTACGCCGCCCTTTTGGTTTGCGATTGCAATGATTTTAGCCATTATCTATTCCTCCTTATATCCTTATTTTCATATAATCCATGCCGTCCTTTTTAGCGTCAATGCGCTCCATCCCACCGTCCGCATCGTTCTGCATAGCCCGCACAGCTCCACGGTGCGTTGTAAATACTTGGTTGCGGATTTTCTTTCCTTGCGGAGTACGGGTTAGAAGCTTGAAACCGCCATCGGTTGGCCGGATAGTTGCAGAGCATCCGTAAAAATCTTTGTAACGTTCAATCATGTTTCAGCACTCCTCATAACAAAAACTCATCTTCCTCGATGGCGAGATGCTTTGCACCGCGTGATAGGGGAACGGCTTTAGCCGCATCCGTAGAATTTCTAAACATCAAACAGGGGGGAAGAATCCTCATTCTGTTCATGAACCATCGGCATATCCTCCTTTGAAAAAAAAGAATGCAAAACTTGCATTCTTAAAAATACTCTGATAGGATACTGCCATCCAAATAAGTGCCACGTTGGCTATTAAGGCCCATCCCGCGCCGTTGCTACCATGGATGCACTTTAAAAGGATTTGCAGAACGATACCGCAGCTTTCTTTGGCAGGGGGGCTGCGGTATTCTTTATATAATAGAGCCATAACATGCGGCACTATTTAATTTGCTTTATTTTGTTTTTGCCTTGTGCTAATAAAATGCTAATTTGAACGCAGATAAATGGAACGAAATAGACGATAAAAGACGATGAGAAAGATGAAGCAGTACGATAAAAAACACAGAAACACAGCATATTGGATGGCATTGATAAGAACAAACACAAACAATGAAAAAAGCAGTTCTAACAACTCCTAAGCGGAAGGTCGTGAGTTCGAATCTCGCCGGGGACGCCAAACGAAAAGTCCGTCAACTATGTTGGCGGACTTTTCGTTTGTATTATTCATTATTCATGCTTCATTGTTCATTATTCATTTAGCGGACTTTTCGAATGAAGGATGAAGTCACGTTGCTGATGAATAGTAAAGAGTAATTTAATATAATTCGGTGTTTTAAATTAGCGGAGGATTACGCCAACGTTCTTCGTCGAGCGCATCTCGACATCATTTTGTGCCCCTTGGGTATGACGCGTTTTCCCGCCCCGCGATTTCGTTGTCACGCCGTCGCCCGACTTGACGGATTTTGCCTCACTAAATTAAGCTGTGGCCGTCGCAAGCTTCGCATCACTCGCAAAACTTGCTTCGCTGCGGCTTTCTCTTGAATTTCTAGATTATTCCATATATACTTTGAACAATTCGTGGGGGAGGATATCGACATGGCGGGGAAAACGCTCGAACAAGCTTTTCAGAAAAACAACGCGCTTTCAATAAAAGAGGTGCGTGAGGAAGCGGATTTTGACCGTATGTGCGCTATTGAAAGCGCAATTTGCAAGGAAAATGCGGGGGCCTGGCAGCTCCATGTGGGAGAGTTGTGTTTTGACCGATACCTTTACGGAAGCGGTGCGGCTGACGTTTACAATTACGGAAAACTCTTGTTTTTAGGTGATACGGCTATCGGTTATGCTCTCGCGTACGCTAAGGAGAGCGAATTCGAGCTACGGCTCTTAAAGGCGCACGAGGATAGAACGTATGAGGCACTCGGCTTGGTGTGCGCACTGTTTGAAGAGTGCGATACGTTTGCCACTGTCGTCAACAGCAGCAACGAAACGCTGTGCCGCGCATTGCTTTCTCACGGGTTTATAAAGGAGGATGAGGAGCGGTATCAGGCGGTGCTCGATCTGAACACATGGGAGCCTTTGACGAGGGCGTCGATCAATCGGATTGCGCCGCTTGTCCCGGCGGATTACGAGGAGCGCATACGCCATGCCGCCCTTCCCTCGGGCTCCGAGGTATCGGAGGAAATGTTCTTTACCTACCTCGCCTCGCCCGCGTATAAGTTTGCGCGCGAATACGTGGTAAGGGACGCATCCACAAACGCGTTCATGGGCTTTATCACCTGGTGGGAGGATAAAAACAGTCAAAGCGCGCTGCTCGAACCCATCGCCTGCCTGCCCGCGTATCGCCGCCAGGGCGTTGCCACTAGTCTAATCGACCATGGACTTAAGCTGCTCAAAGCGCGGGGCATACGGCATGTGTTCGTCAGTACCTCCATTGACCATGAGTCTGCCATCGCGCTTTACGAGCGGATGGGCTTTGTAAAAAGCGGCGAGGCGCACCTGTATGTAAAGCGTAAATTGCAGTGATATATTTCGATCATTTGCATATTCCGAAGCTTAACAATACAACATTTATGCTATGCTTTACAGGGTAAATAAAAGCGAGTTAAAAGAGCCGAATTCGAATGTCCAACCCCACATAAGCTTGTTTTTCTGAGGAGCATACAACGTGAACAGAAAAAACCTTGAGGCGGTAACGGCTTTGCGCCATGAGCTTCACAGAAACCCCGAGTTATCCATGCAAGAAACATGGACGAAGGGTTACCTGATGGATTTTCTTAAGCTACATACCACGCTTGAGATTGTAAACAAGGGCGAATGGTTTTATGCCGTGTACAATGGAGGCGAGGGAAAGCCTTGTATTGCATTCCGTGCGGATTTTGACGCCATTGCTATGGACGATAAAATCGACCGGCCTTACGCTTCAAAGACCCCCGGTGTGGCACACAAATGCGGGCACGACGGGCATAGTGCCATACTCGCAGGGTTTGCGATGGAGGTAGACCAATATGGGGCCAATAAAAACATCATATTTCTCTTTCAGCCGGGTGAGGAAACTGGACAAGGCGCGCTGCGCTGCCTTAGCGTGTTTGATGAGCGCAAAATCGATGAGATGTATGCCTTGCACAACATGCCGGGCATTCCTTACGGCGCGGTTGCTCTTAAAAACGGCACCATGTTCTGTGCTTCAAGAGGACTTGAGATGCGATTTACGGGTGCTTCCACCCACGCGAGCCAGCCTGAAAAGGGAAAAAACCCTGCCTATGCTATGGCAGAGGTAATAAGCGCTATTCCTACGATCTACGCACCCGAAAAATACAAAGGGCTCGTTTTGTGCACGGTGGTGCATATGGAGGCAGGGGAGAAGGCGTTTGGCATTGCGGCTGGTGAGGGGAGCCTCTGGCTGACTTGCCGCGGTCAGTTTGAAGAAGAGATGGAAGCCGCAATAAACGAACTTAGTACGTTTGCGCTATCAACTTCTAAAAAATATGGGATTACATGCAGTTTCAGCTTTAGCGATGAATTTCCCGAAACGAGTAACCATAAAGATTGTGCGGATAAAGTGCGTGCAGCGTGTAGAAAAATGGGTGTACCTGTTCAAGAGATGGAGTTGCCCTTCCGAAGCTCAGAGGATTTCGGGCATTTTCTAAAGCACACAAAAGGCGCTATTTTCCTAGTTGGCATGGGGGATGGACCTGCCATACATACCGTAAGTTACGATTTTTCGGACGGGCTTATCGAGCCCTCCGAGGAGCTTATCAAAGCGCTTGCAGCGCTGAACGATTAAGCCTGGCTGAAACCTTAACGCTTTTCTAACTTATAGTAAGTGCAAAAGGGCCTGCCGGCTATTGGGTGGCAAGCTCTTTTGCCTACTTTATTAGGCATAGCAGCATCATGCGCGTTTTACTATCTTACCGTTCATTAACCCGGTGGGCTCGCCGTCAAGAAGCGCGAGCTCGCCGCCCACTCTCACCGTTTCCGGCAAAGGCGCGTTTTTGGAGATCGGCTGTATCAGACGGGCGGGTTTTCCTCTGTCAAATTTAGCGGCAGAATACATTTCGGAACTGCGTCGGGTAATGGAGTGAGCATAGACGTAGAAGGGCAATAAAGCTATTGCCTAGCTTGTCTTTTCCGTAAGCGCCAGTATGGCCTCGCGCTGTTCCGCTTCATTGTGGGTGTTAATCAAAAATATGAGCGTGTCGTCGGCGCGTAGGAGCGTGTCGCCCTTGGGAATGATATCCTTGCCTTCTCGGCGGACGGCGATCAATAAGCAATCCTGCGGAAGCGAAAGCTCACGCACATACCTTCCTGCTGCGGTCGCGCCAAAGTGCAGCACAGTCTCCATGGTGATCTTTTTGCCCTCGTCGGGAAACGCAGAGCCTTTTTTGTCCTTTAACATATTCTCAAGAAGTGCGTCGTAAACGGGCACGCTTTTGAGCATATCTGCCGTTGCACTTGCGACGACTGCAATAAGTACAAGTGGAAGCAGATTTTCAAAGGAGCCGGTCATTTCCAAAAGCAATACGACACCCGTCAACGGTGCGCGAACAATGGCTGCAAAAAAGCCTGCCATCGCCAGGATGATGAAGTTGTTGAACAGCGCCGCGTCAATCCCAAACCATGTAACTGCCGCTTTGCCAAATAAAGAGCCGATGAGCGCGCCTAAAATGAGCAGCGGGAAAAAGATACCGCCGGGTGCACCGGAACCGAAGCTAATCATGGAAAACGCAAATTTAACCGCGAGGATACTTAGCAAAAGCAAAAATGCCGACGTATCTTGAAGGTGCTCAAGTACCGCGTGGCCGCCGCCTAAAGCCACGGGGAAAAGCAGCC
>JAEZLG010000060.1 GCA_023435855.1 Bacillota bacterium
GTTACAGCCGGGCAGGATGAAAACTGCATCCTTATCGAAGTGCTCGTCCAAAATCGTTTGATATTGCCCATCGCGGTAGAGCGTGAACATTTTTTGTGCGGTTAAATAGACATCTCGTTTCGTAAACATGTGGTTCTCCCAAAGTATCCGTAAGGGGAGTCGCAGTTGTAAAAAGATGTGCATGCGCGCACCGAAAACCTGATTCTGTAATTTGAAATTATAGCACAATATGGAAGTGATTGCGACAAAAAAATTTATAAAACTTGAAATAATTCACAACCAAAACTATAGGAATAAATATCATTTCTGCGGGTTCAGAAACAAAAGCTCGTGATTTTTGGGCTTGTTTCTTTTGTAGCATCATACTATAATCTTAATAAGCGCGGTTTCGCCCGCGTTATATACCGCCATACAATCATACATTGGCGGTTTCTTGAAGGAAGTGAACGTTTTGCTCAACGAGCAGGAACTAAACCATGCGAAAAGCGCTCTCTCTTTTTTCGATAATCTAAATGAAGAAGAAAAGCGCAAGGTAGACGAGCAACTCTATAAGCGCTCCTTTAAAAAGGGTACTGTGATACATCGCGGCAGAAGCGACTGCTTGGGGCTTTTCATTATTCGATCGGGCTATGCGCGTGCGTACCTTGTTTCCGACGAGGGGAAGGAAATAACTCTATTTCGCGTCTTAGAAGGCGAATGCTGCATGTTCACAGCCACATGCTTCATGCAAAACATTGATTTTGACGTGATTGTAGAAGCGGGCAGCGATATGGATGCGTTTATTTTGCCATCCAAGCTCTACAGCGAACTAAGCACCGATCACATAGCGGTTGCGGATTTCACCAACGAGCTTATTGCCCGCCGCTTTTCGGATGTGATGTGGGTGATGGAGCAGATTGTGTTTATGAGCTTCGATAAAAGGCTTGCTACGTTTTTGCTCGAACAGTCCGAGGTGGAGGGTACGCTTAAACTGCGTATCACGCATGAGGAGATTGCACAGCACATCGGCACTGCTAGGGAGGTCGTTTCTCGCATGCTCAAGTATTTTGTAAGCGAGGGTTTTGTACGACTTTCGCGAGGCGGCATTGAACTGAGTGATACGGATAAGCTCAAAAGGCTTACCGTATAAATAAAAAAATAGAGGAGGCTTATCTTATGAAGAAATACGAATGTCCCTGCGGTTATATCTACGACCCTGAAGTCGGCGATCCCGACAACGGTATCGCACCCGGCACCGCCTTTGAAGACATTCCGGATGATTGGACCTGCCCTGTTTGCGGGCTTCCAAAAGACGCTTTTACTGAAATTTAACGAGGGGATCTAAGCATGGGCACACTGAAGCTGACAGAGCGCATTTATTCCGTCGGGGTACTTAACCCGGCTATGCGGGTATTCGACATCATCATGAAAACCGAATACGGCACCTCCTACAATGCTTATTACGTGGAGGGGGATAACAAGCGCGCTCTTATAGAAAACGTACACGGCAGCTTCTGCGAGGAATACCTGGAGAATCTTTCTTCGCTTACGGATCTTAAAAAAATCGATTACCTTATTTTTAACCATACCGAACCCGATCACAGCGGTGCTTTGGAAGGCTTCCTTGCGCTAAACCCCGATATTGAGGTGTTTGGCACCATGGGAGCTATGAAAAACCTAGCTGAGATTGCGAACGTGAAGTTCAACGCACATCCTGTGAAGGACAATGAAGTGCTTGATCTTGGTGGGATAACGCTTGAGTTTATGGTTTCTCCCATGCTCCATTGGCCGGACACTATGTTCACCTGGTGCAAGGAAGAAGGCGTACTCTTTACTTGCGATTTTCTCGGTGCGCATTATTGCGAGCCGCGCATGATCGATACAAAAGCATCTTATCCCGCAAAATACAAGCAGGCTTTCAAGGAGTATTACGACGCCATTATGAGCCCTTTTAAACCCTTTGTACTCAAGGGGCTCGCACGCGTGGAGCAGGTAACTCCACGCATGATCTGCACAAGCCACGGCCCCATTCTTACAGAGTCCATCGGGGAGGCTGTAGAAAGCTACCGCGCGTGGAGCACACAAAATACCGTGCTAAACGCAAAAAAGAAGGCACTTATATTGTACGTTTCGGCTTACGGCTGCACGCGCATGCTTGCTGAAACACTCAAAGCGGAGCTTGAGACACAAGGCTTCGATGTAGAATCTTACGACATCGTGGGCGAAGATGTGAGCAAATATCGCGAAAAAATCGACATGTGCGATGCACTTCTCCTTGGCACGCCCACAATCAACCGCGATGCACTGCGTCCTATATGGGAGGTAGCAGCGCAGATAGACGCTATCGTCAACACCAAAAAGCCTGCGACGGCTTTCGGGTCGTTTGGGTGGAGCGGCGAGGGCGTCCCCATGATTCTAGAAAGGCTGCGCGGCCTCAAGCTCAACGTGATGAGCGAGGGCTTAACCTGCAAGCTCGTTCCTTCCGAAGAAGAGCTTAACCGCGCAAGGGCATATGCCGCCTCGTTTGCAGCATTTGTCCGTGGAGCGTAAATCACGCGCTCGAATTAATGATTTAAAGAGGAGGGTATTTTCATGTGTAAAGAGCATCGTTTTTTCCGCTGCAAGCTTTGCGGCAAAATCATCGGCATCATTAACGACCCCGGAACCCCTACAATCTGCTGCGGACAGCAGATGGAGGAATTGGTAGCCAATACCGTCGAGGCTTCGCAGGAGAAGCATCTGCCCGTGGTCACCATCAAGGGCGACACCGTAGAGGTCGCGATCGGTTCCGTAGCGCATCCTATGACCGAGGAACACCATATTGCATGGGTATACCTAGAGACCAACCATGGCGGTCAACGCAAGTGCCTTGGCGCAGGCGTTGAGCCCAAAGTGCAGTTTAAGCTCACCGCAGACGACAAAGTAATTGCTGCGTATGAGTACTGCAACCTCCATGGCCTCTGGAAGACGGAAGTCTAAGAAGCATCGCATGTAAAAGCAGGGCGGGGTGATTTCATCCCGCCTTCTACTATAAGCAGAGGTATCGCCGATGGTGGATCTTAAGTCTAATATCGCAAAAGCTATAGGAATAGATCTTAGCGTTTGTCCAAGCAATGTTGCCTATGAAGTGACGGAAACGTCGAGGGAGGTCGGGTATACCAGGCAAAAGATTATCTACGAATCCGCCGGGGATACGATAAATGCCTATCTTTTGTTGCCCGATAGGCTTGGGAAGAATCCCGCCGTGCTTGTACACCATCAGCATAACGGGGAACGGCATTTGGGCAAAAGCGAGGTGTGCGGCCTTGCGGGAAATCCGCTGCAGGCGTTTGGCCCCGAATTGGTGCGGTCAGGGTTCATCGTGTTGGCACCGGATTCCGTATGCTTTGAGGAAAGGCGGGGAAACGGGTATAACGTCACAACGTTTTCAGGAGACGATGACTTTTTACAGCATTATAACGCTATGTGTTACCGCATTCTAATGGGCGGCAACCTTATGCAAAAGGTCCTCTCAGACGCAATGTGCGGCGTTTCTTTGCTTGCAGGGCTACCCTATGTGGATCATACAAGGATTGGTACGTTAGGACATTCCTATGGTGGTAACACCGTGCTGTTTATGACGGCGCTCGATGGACGGATAAGTTTTGCCTGCGCAAGCGGAAGTGCATGCACCTACAAAAACAGGATGGAAAGCGGCGTGGGCATCGAAATGGCGAGCGTTATTCCGGGCTTTCAATATGAAATAGACGATCTCGTGCGCTGCATCGCACCGCGGAGACTTTTAATCGTTTCAGCCGAGGAGGACAAATATTCAAAGGATGCAGACTATATCGTTAAACAAGCCCGTCCGTCCTATGAAGAGTACGATGATGATCTATGCCATAAAAGGTACCCGGGAGGCCACGCACTGACCAAGGAACGGTTTAATTTCATCATCGATTGGATGTGTAAAAGTACCGGCTGTATTTGAGGTGAAATTATTGACCCCGCCAAGTGGGGGGAAGACGATTATTTTATCAGATAAGCAAAAAAGGAACCGTTTCTCGGTTCCTTTTCTTTAGAGTCTTTATTATCAGGCGTTCAC
>JAEZLG010000063.1 GCA_023435855.1 Bacillota bacterium
CTATAAGTACCGCCCTAAGCTTATTTGTTACAAAGTAGAAGCAATCCGTTATAAGCTTTGCATTCTCCTCCGTGAAAAAGGCAGATTTTCGTATGTCGTACTTTGAAAAGGCGCAATACAAGTCGAAATTGTCGTTCGAATCGGCCATTTTTGGGTAGTGTGCAGCAAGGTCAAATGTATCGATAAACTCCTTAAAAGAAAGCGGCAGTTCATAATAGATATGATAGTCCTTCAGCCACCGAAGCATATACCTGTCTATGGTCTTATTGTAAACTTGGAATGCCTTCCAAAAAGACATGAGCTTCGTAAGGCCATCCTCCGGATCGCACACACCGATGTTATTAATTAGCTCATACATATATAAAAAAGCATAGGACAAGGAGGTATCGGCAACGTTTCCTTTTTTAACCTGCGTGCGCCAGGTAAAATATGTACGAAGCTGCTCGTAACCCATCATTTGATAATAGGGGAAATACGAGGAAAACGGGGTGCTGAGGGCATAATCATCCGTAAAATCCTTCATGAACATGCCCTGTTTATAAAATAGGATGCTGCTGTCGTGCTGGACGCGCCTGTCAAAGAACCTTGAAGGGTCGAGCGTTGAGCGATGCGATCTTGCGATATCCCGCATATCGCGAAATCGCTCCCTGATTGCATCTAATTCGGGCTCTTCGATTTTTTGAGATTTCAATACGAATTTGCCGACACCGGGTATGTTGGACGAATCATATTCAATCTCGTAAAACATACCGTCGGGAAGCGTTACGTGCGCGTTTACTTTTATCTGCGGTACAGCTTTAGTAGCCCCGTCTCCCGGCACTTGCCGGTCGGGGATTTTAAAGGAACCATATTTTTCATTAGACCCACCCATACTGTCCCCTTAAAAACTATCCTACAACCTTGCCGAAAACCCTAAAATCATCATGCTCCCGAATAGGCATGGGGGCATAATCCGGATTTAAAGAAATTAGGCAATTTTTCCCGAGCTTCTTTAAGTATGCATCGTTATTTAATAAGAAAATACCTATTTCGCCTTCCTCCAAGGTGGGTTGTTTGTGGATGAATATGATCTGCTTGTCCACAAAACGCGGCATCATACTCTCGCCGCTTACCCTAACAGCATAATCGGCGGAGCTTGGCACCGTGCTTTCCACCTCAATCATCTCATAGCTGCCGTTTTCAAGGTAATTGCCGGTACCTGCCGATACAGGCATAGAGTACAAACGCATAAGCCTCTCGTCGGAGAATGCCTTTTGAATGTCCGTGACACGGCAAATATCGCAAATTGCCAGGAAGGCTTCGACCGTGGGTTTTGAAACCCCGGTTTCCCATTTGCAAAGCGTATATGTTTTAACGTCAAACCCCTTTTGCTTAAGGAGTTTAGATAACTGCACGCGCGATAATTTTGCAGATTCTCGAACTTCCGATAACCTTTTGCCCAAGTCCATACCGACACCTCCACCCCCTTACTATACACGCATTTTCATAAAAGGCAATAAAAAATTGCAGAAACTGCAACAATAAGCTTGGCATGCGTGCAGTATCTGCAAATTGTACATTAAAGGCCGGTTAACGAAAAAAGCTCAGAATTTCTGAGCTTTTCTACATCATTCGCATTCCTTCGGTACTTGCCGTCTGTTTACCTCGATGTGGCAGCACTCTTTTTGGATATAGTGCTTGTTGCACACAACGGGTGCGGGGTCACCGGTAAGGTAGATGTCCTCGCGCAGGAGCATGACCTCCTTGTTGGGGGACATGACATACTTAGCCGATATAAAATTGCCGACCGATGTTGAGGTGATCATCAGCGCTGCGCGCTCGGCTTGCGCGTAAACGCCTGTCTCAAGCGTATTTAATATGGTGTTGATTTGGTTTAACCGAATATCGAGCGTAGACAGCACCTCCACGGGGATGAGCGACAGGGTATACGCAACAATGCTGCCTTTGCTGCGGTACCAACGGTCTACGGCGATCATCACCGCGGAATCGCGCTTGAATAAATCGAGGTTTTGCTCGTTTGGCACTTCGATGCGGAATTCCATCTCCACATCGTCGATTTCGAGCTCGCAGCACTGGTAAACGGGATGGCCCAGCGAATCTACATTCTTATGCGCCTTCTCAACCTGCTTGATGACATAATTGCCCTTACCTTGATGCTTCTTAATAAGCCCATCCTCACGAAGGAGCTCCAGCGCCTGTCGCAAAGTCATACGGCTTACACCCAGCATTAAGGCAAGCTTAGGCTCGGAAGGCAGCCACGAATCCCCGGGGAATGTGCCGTCGAGCAAAAGTTTCAAAAGCTGCTCGTATACGCGCAAAAATGTAAGGTTCTTATCCTGCGCAAGCTGGCGAAAATCCGTAGTATTCTTATCGTAGTTCTCTTGCATTGTTACCCCACCTTGAATGACGAGAGGTTTCCTCAATCGTATACTGTTTCTTGGAAAAATACAAGATAACTCTTGTTCCCTAGTTTCCATTTTGCAGTTTCTCGAACCTATAAATCGTTTCAAGAACGATGCGAATCTCGCGTTCCCATGCGTCTGCCAGCTTCGTGTTGTGGGTGGTGTAAATGACCTCCGCGTTTGTCAAATTGCCGCTCGTACCGCAGATGCACGCGGTACGCACGCCGCGAAGATGCCCTACCGTATAGAGCGCAGAGGACTCCATCTCTATGTTCATGATCTTAAGTTTGCGAAGCTGTTCCAGGAACTCGGGCGTTTCGCCGTAAAAAGCGTCGTCGCAGGAATTTATGCCGACGTACACAGCCTCGCCTGTGGGTTTGCACATTTCGCGGGCGGTCTCAATAAGGTGCCAAGTAAACTCGTAATCGGGGACGGCGGGGAAGGAATCCGGCACATAAAAGCGGGAAGTACCCTCGTTCTTCATAGCGCCGGTGCTGATCATCAAATCGCCGATTTTGATCCGCGGATCAAGCGCTGCGGAACTGCCGATACGAATGAGCGCCTTTGCGCCGATGTTGATGAGCTCCTCCGCTGCAATCGCCGTCGAGGGACAGCCCATGCCGGTAGATGTTACACTGACTTTTACGCCCTTATAAAAACCCGTGAAGGTTCTGTGCTCGCGGTTGTTTGCCATAAGTTTAGGGTCGTCCAAATAAGCGGCAACGATGTCGCTGCGCGCGGGGTCGCCGGGTAAAAGAACGTAATCGCCGATGTCGTCCGGGGATAGCGCGATGTGGTACTGCTTCTGTCCTTTTGTTACTTCGTTCTTGTTAAGTGTTTCGCTCATGGATAAAACTCCTTTATGCTGATAAATGATTGACCAAATATTCCGAAGCACGCTGTGCATTTTCAAGTACAGTTCCGCAATCCATGGTAAGAATTTGCCTATCCCGCATGATCCATTTACCGTTGACGGCCATGTCCGAAACATCTGCCCCACAGGCGGAGTAGGCAACTGTAGCATATAAGTTTGAAAGGGAGCTTCGGTGCAGCGGGCAAAGGCGCGGGCTTTGTGTATCCAAAGCTATGAAATCGGCACGCTTGTTTGGTTCAAGACTCCCGATTTGCTCATCCATATATAGCCCGCGTGCGCCTTCAATAGTGATCATGCGCACCATGTCCCTTGCGGAAAATAGGGTCGGATCGCCGTTGACCTGCTTTTGCAATAGCGCACCGGTTCGAAGGTCCCTTATGAGGTCCATGCTGTTATTGCTTTGCGCGTCGTCCGTGCCCAAAGAGATCTGTATGCCCTTCTCAACCATAGCGCGGTAGGGCATAAT
>JAEZLG010000088.1 GCA_023435855.1 Bacillota bacterium
TGCGTGTTACCCCGCGACGCTTTAATACATTGAGTTTTTCTTCGTCTATGGTATCGGGTCTTCCCGCTTCCACGGTGAGCTCATGCCCAAAACCGCCGTAGGCTTTAAGGGCAAATTCAAGAAGGCCGTCAAGTTCCTCTGCGGTCAATACCGTAGGTGTGCCGCCGCCTATATACATGCTGCGAACATTACGCCCGGTTTCGCCTAAAAACCTTGCGCCGTAGGCTATATCCTTTTTAAGCGCATCAAGATATGCAGCCATATCGGTTTTAATGCCGCGTACCTCGGAAGCAAATGAACAATAAAGGCAGCGGGTCTTACAAAACGGTATGCCTATGTAGATGCCCGTTTCCTTTTCGGAAGTTAGCTTTAGCATCCCGTCCTGCACTTTTAAAATTTCTGCAGCGAGCGCAAGCTTTTCCTCCGCAACGTCGAAGTCTGAAAGCATCATGCGCCGCGCGTTTTCTTCTCCCATGCTTTCGTTGAGCTCGCGCAAAAGCCGTGTGGGACGTATGCCCGTTAGCGAGCCCCAAGGCAAATACGTTTCGGGGAAAGCCTTGACCATGGCGCGAAACACGGCAATCTTAATGGAACGCTTTTGAAAGCGCTTTTGCTCCAAGGTACTTTCACAACGGTACGGGCTTTCATAGCGGCAGGTAAACTCCCCATTTGGAACGCGAATGCAGCTTGCCTGCGCCACCCATATACCGTTTTCATCAAGTAGATTTGCAGAAACAAAAACATCGCCGTCGCTTCGCGATTGGGTCGCGGGCGACAGCTTTTCAAAATCGAGAAATAAGCGGAGTATCTCCGCGATATCGTTCTCAAACTGCGGTGTATTTGTAGATAAGCTTACCATGTTTCCGGGTTGAACTGCTTCATATAGGGGTTAAATTTTCGCTCATCGTCGAGCGTTGTCGCACTGTCGTGTCCTGGGTACACGGCATAGTCGCCAACGAGTGTAAAGAGCTTATTTGAAATGGAATCATAAAGCGCTTGCGGGTTACCGCCCGGGAGGTCGCTTCGGCCAACGCTTAACTTAAACAGTGTATCGCCCGAAAACAGCACGCGCTCGTTTTCAAGTAAATAGCACATGCCCCCCTCCGTATGGCCGGGGGTCGCAATCGCCTTCACTTTAAAGCCCGCCGCTTCAAACTCTTCGCCATCGTTTAAAAGCCTATCGGCACGAACGCTGCGCACGGGATAGCTCGTCATGGTGGAGAGGTTTTCTGTATCGTCATGGAGCGCTGCAGCGTCGGATTTATTGATAAGCACCTGCGCGCCTGTTTCTTCTTTAAGGATTGCCACGCCCAAAATATGGTCAAAATGCCCATACGTTAAGAGTATATGCGTGAGCTTTAAATTGTTCTCGGTTAAAAACGCAAGCGCTTTTTTGGCGTTAGCCGGATCGACGAGGAAGCATTCCCCTTCCTTCGCCCCATATACTGCATAGGTGTTGGTCGCCAAAGGACCTGAAATGATGGTCGATAGTTGCATCAGAATGCCTTTCTGCTCTCAAGGATTATGGTCACGGGCCCGTCGTTGACGAGCGCTACATCCATGTGTGCGCCGAATTCGCCCGTTTCAACCCGAATGCTTTGACGAAGTTTTAAAATCGCTTCCTCGTAGAGCGGTATCGCTTTTTCGGGACGCGCGGCGCGAATAAAGCTTGGCCGCCTGCCGTGGCGTGCATCGCCCAAAAGCGTAAACTGCGAAACGAGGAGTATTTGGCCTTCAACGTCCATAATAGACAGGTTCATCTTGCCATCCGCGTCCTCAAATATACGAAGGCCGAGAAGTTTATCTAGAATATAGTCAAGATCTTTTCCCGTATCATCCTCTTCGATGCCCAAAAGCACAAGAAAGCCTTTTTGTATGCTGCCTGTCACGCGGCCTTCCACGGTGACGGATGCGTTTGAAACCCTTTGTACAACAGCTCTCATTATAGTATCTACACATTTAGGCGGTACACTTCCGTGACCGACTTGATCTTTCGCATATTCTTGATGATGACCGCAAGCTGGTCGGTACTCGTAACGTCGAAGGAAAGCTGCGTGGTGACGATATTATTTTTATCGGTCTTGGCTGTCATCGCCTTGATGCTGATGTTAAGGTTCACCAAAAGCTGCGAAACATCCATAAGCAAGCCCGGGCGTTCGTTGGCGATGATTTGGATGGATGCCGTGTAGGAGGATTTCGCGTCCTGCGCCCATTCGACATCGATGATGCGTCCTTCATCCACTAAGAGTTCCGCTACGTTCGGGCAGTCTTCACGGTGTATGGAGACGCCTCTGCCGCGCGTAACATAGCCTATAATATTATCCCCGGGAAGCGGGTTGCAGCAATGCGCGAAGCGCACCACCATGTTGGGCTCACCCTTCACAATGATGCCGCGGGTATGACCCGCGCGCTCATTTTTCTGCTCTTCCTTATGCTCGAGCCTTTCAAGAAGCGCCGCGCGGCGTTCATCCTTTTTATGTTGCTCGACGAGCTTTTGAAGCACCTGTCCCGTGGTGATGCCGCCGTAGCCTATGGTGGCATACACATCGTCGGTATCGTCCATGTTGAAGCGCTTGAGGATGTCGGAAAAATACTCGGTCTTTGTGACGTCGCTTAGCTGTATGCCCTGCCGCTTGGCAGCTTCTGTGAGCATTTCGCGGCCGCGTTGTACGTTTTCCTCGCGGTTGGCTTTTTTAAACCACTGGCGTATCTTTGCCTTGGCTTGCTGCGTCTTTACGATTTTAAGCCAATCGCGGCTCGGGGACGCTGTGGATGCGGTTACGATCTCAACCACATCGTTATTTTTAAGCTTATAGTCAAGCCGCACGATGGCTCCGTTGACCTTGGCGTGCTGCGCGCGGTTGCCCACGTTTGTGTGGATGCGGTACGCAAAATCAAGCGGTGTCGAACCCGTCAGAAGGTCTACAATTTCTCCGCGCGGTGTAAGCACGTACACATAATCCCCGAAGAAATCCTTGCGGAGGCTTTCGGCAAACTCGCGCGTGCTGTCGGCATAATTTTCAAGGTCGAGTGCCTCGCGAAGCCATGTGAGCTTACTGTCAAGCTCGCTCTGGCTGGCACGGCCCTCCTTGTACATCCAATGCGCTGCGATACCAAACTCCGCTGTGCGATGCATTTCAGAAGTTCGTATCTGTACTTCAAACGGCATGCCCTCGTCGCTAAACAGTGTGGTGTGAAGCGAGCGGTACATGTTCGTTTTAGGCATGGCGATATAGTCTTTAAACCTGCCCGGCAACGGCTTCCAAATGGAGTGAATTACGCCGAGCGCGGCGTAACAGTCACTCACGGTGTTGACAATTACGCGGATAGCGATAAGGTCATAAATCTCTTCGAGCTGCTTGTTTTGGCGGGTAAGCTTTTTATAGATGCTGTAAAGATGCTTCGGCCTGCCGGATATCTGTGCCTGTATCCCCGCGTCCTTTAAAGCTTCGGAAATGGCCTCGACGGCTGAATTCAGCGTTTGCATGCGCTCACGCTGATGCGGCTCAATAGCTTCCTTTAACCTTTCGAATTCATCCGGCCATATGTATTGGAAGGAGAGATCCTCAAGCTCGCATTTCATCGCGCCCATACCGAAGCGGTGCGCGAGGCTCGCGTAGACCTCGAGGGTTTCCTTAGCTTTTCTGATGCGTTTTTCGTCGTTGCAATAGCCTAACGTGCGCATGTTGTGGAGGCGGTCGGTGAGCTTAATGATGACCACGCGCACATCGTTAGCAATGGCGAGCATCATCTTGCGAAGGTTTTCGGCCTGCTGGTCCTCCTTGGCTGCAATCTGCTGGTTGCCGGTTTTAGTAAGCTTTGTTACACCGTCCACCATGCCGCCGATATCGGCGCCGAACATGGCTGTAACACCCTCCACCGTAACACCTTCACCGTCCTCCACCACGTCGTGGAGAAGACCCGCGATAACGGTATGGCTGTCCATGCCCATTTCAAGAAGCATGAGCGCGACGGCCTCCGGATGCACATAATACGGCTCCCCGCTTTCGCGAAGCTGCTTTGCGTGCACCTTTTGGGCAAAATCCGCCGCCTTTTGAAGAAGCACCATTTCGGGCTCGGTGAATTTGGCCTGACAGGCCGCTATAAGTTTGTCCATGCGCTCACCTCCTTTCACGCGCTATGCGCGTTTCGATAAAGTGCCGTTCCGTCACTTCATCGAGTTCGCTGTGGCGGGTTTTTTCACGTTTTGCTGCGACGGAACGTCGCGGTCGCAAAATGTGCAAGGTGTTTTTTCCTTACGCGCATGTCGTCAGAAAAAACGGATTGCATGGCGGCGTTGCGCCGCCGGGGTTGCGGGCGGATAATATCCGCCCCTACGGGTAGTTCGAAGGGTCGAAACCCTCCGGAGGCTATATTCCGGCTTTGACGACATGTGCGTCCGGCGAAGCCGGAGCCCTTCGGGCCAAGGTCTGCGGCCTTGCGTGCGTCAAAACGGATGAAAGCCGAAGGTTTTTGTCCTGTCGCGGTTTTGCGACCGCGTCGCAGACGCAGCAAAACCTTGTAAACCCTTCTCGCGGAAATGGCCGCAGCCATTTCTGCGTCCGGCGGAGCCGGAGCCCTGACGTCCGGCGCAGCCGGAGCCCTTCGGGCCAAGGCTTACAGCCTTGCGTGGGCCAAGGCCTGCGGCCTTGCGTGCGACCGCGGAGCGGAAATGAAAACGGCGCGGTATATGGCAAGGTGCTCCGCGCCGCTTTGAATTCTAAATTAAAATACGACGACAGTGGCGATATCGTAGCCTTTGAGCTTGTCGCGGCCGTCAAGGTCACTAAGCTCTATGGCAAAACGTGCTGCGACAACTATTCCGCCGGCTTTCTCAACAAGGCGTATCGTTGCAAGCGCTGTGCCGCCGGTGGCAAGTAGATCGTCCACAAACACGACTTTTTGGCCGGGCTGTATGGCATCGGTATGGATTTCAAGCACATCCGCGCCGTACTCTAGGCCGTATTCGTAACGGTTGGTTTTATACGGGAGCTTGCCGGGCTTGCGCGCAAGTACAAAGCCTGCGTGTAATGCGTAGGCGAGTGCCGAGCCGATCACGAAGCCGCGTGCCTCGGGGCCGACCAGAAGGTCCACTTCAATGCCCTCAAGGCTTTTTACAATACGTTCGATAAGCTCATGGTAGGCGTCTGCATCCTTGAGCAATGTCGTGATATCGCGAAAAAGGATTCCCTTTTGCGGGAAATCGGGAATGTTTCGTATGGTATCCTTAAGCTCCATGATCAAGTTCCTCCTTGTAGGCTTCATGATCTTCTAAAATTGCCGCTGTTGCTTGAAACGTTTCGCTTTCTATAAGTTCGCGCGGCTCGGGATTATTACGAAGCTCGATATTGCCCAGTTTGTTCTCTGATACAAAATCGAGTTCCAGCATCACATCAAGCGCGAGTGAGCATTTGCTGCGCCTATCCCCCGTTGCACTTGAAAGTGCATCGAGTGCTGCGCTGCGGTTATAAAATGCGCGATCCGTTGCTTTAAATGCGCGGAAAACCTTCGCCATAAATCCGCGATCAAGACGGACGGATGTAAGCAATTGCTCCGCATCCTCTACTACAGGCGGCGCAACATAGATGTTTGCGCTCGGCGCAAGCTCGTTTAATCTCGCAAGCATGCCGGTGAACAGAGGACTGTCACATACCACGATGCTTTGGTAGCGGCTTAAGTCGCTTTGCGTCAAATCGGGCGCTAATAGCAGCGTGTGGTAAGCGCATGCACTTTTATCGGGGCTTATAAAACGTGCATCGAACCTGTCGAGCAAATCGCGCTCATGTAGAAGGCGCAGAAAATGCGCGGCACCTTTTGGGGTAAAACAAAGCGCCGCCACACCCGCAAAGTGTTTTACCGCTTCGTTTAGAGCCGTCTCAAACGTATTTGACACGACCTGCACGCGAAAACCGCAATTCTTATTATACCGAACATTGCGCGAGATTGCATCTATAAATTTATCGCTCCGCGCTTGTATGTACGTCTCCGCATTTTCAATACGCGACGGCCGAAGCTCCGACAGATGAAGCTTCAGTGCAGGCTCGCCGAAAAACGCATCCGATTTAGGTGTAAACAGAATGTCCGCCTTATCCGCATCGAGCGCTAAGGAGAATTAATCGCCCATAAAAAAGCCTACGGCGTTTGCATAAGCGCCTTCATATTCTGCCGTTACGCTAAGATGCGCGCCATCATTGCCGATGCGCTTAAGGTTCCTGAACCGAATGTTATCAATGCGAAAAAGAGGTTCCGAGTTGCCTTCGCCAAACGGTTCGAGACGCTCAATCTCCTTAGCGAGCTTTAAGCTCACCTCACGAAACGGTATCTCAAGCTCATAGCTTTTTT
>JAEZLG010000264.1 GCA_023435855.1 Bacillota bacterium
CGTCTTCCCATTCAGTCCATGAGCGCATTTGAAAATAGCGCTTGAGCGCCATAAAAAGCGTATAATCCTTAAGCCAGTTCTCGTTTTCTGTTTGAAAACGTGCAAATGCCGAGGCGTCCTTTATAAGGCCGCGCTTTGCGGCAAGCTTAAGAAGCTCAAAGCGCGTTTCATAAACCGCCGCGTAATCGACAGACTCGGAATCCTCGTTAGCATACAAAAGAAACTCCTCTTTTGTCAAAAGCCCTTCCTCCATAAGGAGGCCCGGGTCGATAAAGTAGGGATTACCCGCATAAGCGGAGAAGGATTGATAAGGCGAGTCACCGTAGCTTGTAGGTCCAAGCGGTAATAGCTGCCAGTAACTCTGGCCGGCTGCGTTTAAAAAGTCCACAAAATCGTAAGCATCTTTGCCAAACGTTCCGATGCCGCCCGCTGAGGGCAACGAAAACACGGGGAGAAGTATACCGCTTGAGCGTTCCATTCGATTCTTTATCCCTTTACGGCGCCTGCTATGACGCCTTTAATGATATATTTCTGGCATACCAGATAGACAATGATGACAGGTATAATCGTAAGCATAATGCTCGCCATGAGAGGCCCCATCTCGACGCTGCCATAGCTGCCACGAAAATACTGTATGAGCATGGGGATGGTCATATACTTTTTGAGGTCCAGCACGAGATACGGCAAAAGGTAATCGTTCCATATCCACATGGTTTCCAATATACCTACGGAAATGAGCGTGGGTTTAAGTATAGGCACCACGATGTTGAAAAACGTCTGCAACGGGCTGCAGCCGTCGATTATGGCTGCCTCTTCTATTTCAATCGGGATAGATTTTACAAAGCCCGCAAACATAAATACCGCAAGCCCCGCGCCAAAGCCGAGATAGATGATGCACAGATTCCAAGGCGTGTTTAAGCCCAAAGCATCTGCTGTTTGCGAGAGCGTAAACATAACCATCTGGAAGGGCACAACCATAGAAAACACGCACAATAAATAGATGATGCGCGAGAATGGCCCCTTCACGCGGGTGATGAACCACGCGCACATGGAGCAGCAAACAAGTATAAGCGCTACAGAAGAAATCGTTATAAACAAACTGTAGCCGAAGCTTTTTAAAAACCCCTGTGATTCTATGGCGCGAAGGTAATTGACAATTCCGTCAAACGTTTCCGCAGTGGGGAAATTAAACGCCGCCGATGTGGTGATGGCGCGCTCCTGCTTGAGAGAATTGAGGAAAATCATCACGATTGGGTATATCCACCCCAACGAGAAGACGAGCAAAACAAGGCTCCATATGCTGTTTGAGCGTTTTTCCTTTTGCATTAGCTTTCCACCTCCTTGGAGCGTGTGAGCCTAAGCTGAATGAGTGCGATTACAACTACCAGCAAAAAGAACACCATCGCCTTTGCCTGCCCCATTCCCTTCCATTGCGCGCCTGCGCGGGCATAGAAGGTATTGTAGATGTTGAGCGCAAGCATTTCGGAAGCATGCGCGGGTTCGCCGCCCGTAAGTGAAAGGTTCTGGTCAAACAGTTTAAAGGAATTTGTCAGTGTGAGGAAGGTGCAGATGGTTATGGAGGGCATGACCATGGGGATTTTAATTTTCCACAGCGTATGCCATTTATTCGCCCCGTCGATGCGCGAAGCCTCGAGTAGTTCCCCGGGCACGTTTTGAAGCCCTGCAATGTAAATGATCATCATGTAGCCGATCTGCTGCCAGCACATGAGTATCACAAGCCCCCAAAATCCATAGGTTGCATTGAGCGACAGAAGCGGCTTTTCCAATAATATCAGTAGCCCGTTTAAGAGTATCTGCCAGATGTAGCCAAGAACGATGCCGCCGATGAGATTGGGCATGAAAAACACCGAGCGAAAGAAGTTGGTGCCTCGTATGCCTCGCGTGAGAAGAAGTGCTACACTAAACGCAATAACATTGATCAAAACCGTAGTAACTACAGTAAACACCGCAGTAAAGCCGAACGCATTCTTAAACGTCGCATCGATGGAGAACACTTTGATGTAATTATCAAGCCCCACCCATGTCGCATCCTTCACGGTGGTAAACTTACAGAAGGAAAGATAGATACCCTCTGCAAAAGGGATTAAAAAGCCGATGACAAATGCGGCGAGCGTAGGCAGCACGAACAACGGCCAATACTTTTTCATCGATTTTACCATACGGCTTCCTCCATAATCTGTAAAGTTGTTTGCCTGTGGAGGCTAAGTTCCGGCTTTGACGACATGTGCGTCAAAACGGATGAAATCCGTAGGATTTCCTTCCTCTCTCATCCGCCGCCCGGGAGCGCCAGAAGCGCGAGAGGCGGATGTGCAAAACCCCGAAGGGCTCGCACAAGTGACGGTACGGCACTTGCGCGATGAAAAAGGAGCGGGCGTTATGCGCCCGCCCCTTTAATTGTACTGTTAAGATTGTATCTTAGTCAATCAGCCGTTTGTAAGCTGATATTCGGTTGCCCAGCCGTCCACGAACGCGGTCACGACCGCATCCCATGTGCCGGTGCCCGCGGCATACGCGGTAAGTGCAGAACCTACGCCGTTCTTCCACTCTTCGGAGGGCATGGTAGCAAAGCACCATGCAACCGCGGTTTTGCCATTTGCAATGTATTCATCCGCGACCTTGATGAGGGGGTTGGCGGAAGGCTTAGCGCTCTTGAACGGGCAGACGAAGCCCATCTTATCCGCAAGCGCGGTGGTGCCTGTTTCGGAGGTGACAACCCAGTAGAGGAAATCGAGGGTAGCCTGGATGTCTTCTTCGGATGCATTCTTGTTAACGCACCAGAAGTTTTCGGAACCCGTGCAAAGGCCCTGGTTCTGTTCGCCTTCGGCGCCGATGTAGATGGGCAGCATGTAGAGGTTTTCGTCGCCGAGGGAGGAAACGTCGTTGTATGCCCAGGTGCCGTTCTGATAGAACACGGCCTCGCCGTTTACAAACTCAGATACCGCGTCGTTACCGGTCTTGGCGGCAAGCTCTGTGGGCGCAGTCGTAGAGTTGTTGATGTAGAGATCCCAGATATTCTTGTAGTTATCGAGGTAGGTGCCCTTGATGGCATCGGTCGAGCCAATGCCGTCCGCCTTGTACTCATAGTAGATGGGCAGGTTGGCGAGATGGGTCTTGAACCTCCAGTCGGACGAACCGTCCATACCGGCGGATGTAAACGCGGAGAAGCCAAGCTCGGCTTTACGGGCGGTGATATCCTCAACGACGGCCTTAAAGGATGCGAAATCCTTAATCTCATCGAGGCTGTGGCCGGCCTTCGTTAAAAGGTCCGTGTTTACGATGATACCGTAGGTCTCGATAACATAGGCGATACCGTAGACGGCGCTGCCTTCTTTGAGAGCAAAGTCGTCGCTGGTCAGCTCGCCATAGAGCGCTGAAGAGGAAAGATCATAGCAATACTCTTTCCAGTTGTTCAAGCCGACGGGGCCGTTCACCTGGAACAGCGTGGGGGCTTCGGACTTGCCCATTTCGCTCATGAGGGTGGTTTCATAGTTGCCGGATGCGGCGGTCACAACCGTTACCGGTACGCCCGTTTCTTGGGTATAGGCCGCGGCAAGCTCCTGCCACTGCGCATCCTGCTCGGGTTTGAAGTTCAGATAGTACACAGAGCCTGTTGCCGTAGGCTCGGCTGCAGGGGTGGTTTCGACGGGTGCCGCAGACTCCGCGGGGGCCGGGGTTTCAGTTGCCGGTGCCGGTTGGCAGGCTGCAAGGCCGACCATCATAACAAGCGCCAGAATAACAGCTATGGTTTTTTTCATTGTCCTCACTCCTTATTTATATTTGCGCATAATGCGCAAACTTAAATCATACTTCCAGTATTCACTAAATTTGCCGAACGGAACCACCCGTTCTAAGGCTTGTTTCCAAAAGGATGTGTTGGTTGCTTCCATTTTTGCCGATTAAACCGGTAAGAATCTCTACACTCTTGAGTGAAAGCTTATCATCCGGCTGTGCGAGTGTTGTTAAAGTAGGTACACAGTAAGCGGAAAATTCTATGCCATCGATGGCGATCACGGAAATGTCGTCCGGCACATTGAGCCCCGCGTCCGAAGCGGCTTTCATAGCCGCCACGGCCATAAGGTCGGAGATGGCAAAAACGGCGGTGGGCTTTTTAGACTTTATAAGTTCCGTTGCGGCGCGGTAGGCGTCGTCCATTTCAAAGCTGCCCGCAGCGGCTACTAAGCCGGGATCCAGCTCTATTTGGGCGTCTTTAAGGGCGCTTTTATAGCCCTCGTAGCGGAGCTGGCTTATGGAGCCGCCGTCGGTTCTCTCGATGAGCGCACCGATGCGCATATGCCCGTTTTTTAAAAGGTAATTAACTGCCTGCCGTGCGGTCAACTTATCGTCGATGGCTACGGACGAATAACTGCCCTCATCGAGTGCACCAAACGCATTTGTATAGGAGCAGCAAACGAAAGGTACCTTGATGGCAGCGATATCGTTTGCGCCATAGTTAAACCTACCACCTAAGAAGATGATACCCTTGAGGCGCTTTTCGCGCTCGAGCATAGCAGCCGCCATAAGCTCATCGTCGTCAGTGTCTATATGCTGGACCGACATTTCAAAGCCGGTCATGTTGAGCTCCGGCTCAATGATTTTGAGAAGCCTTGCAAAGAACGGGTTGCCGCGGCCCCTTATAATAACTGCAATTACATTGGATTTTTTGTTGACAAGGTTTCTCGCGCTGTTGTTTGGCACATAGTGATTGGAGCCGATGACCTCGAGCACCTTTTGACGGGATGTTTCACTTACGTCCACGCGGTCGTTCAATACGCGTGAAACCGTGCTCACGCTCGTACCGCTCAACCGAGCAATATCCTTAATCGTAAGATGACTCATGCTGACTCTCTGTGCCGCCTTAAAAGAAATTATTTCGACATAAAATGAGAACATTCCCGGTAACGTTGCCGGTAACGTTACCGGTCGTCTGCGAAATGCATTATATCATGATGCACCCAATAAAGTCAACGGGCGAAAAGCGGAAGCATTTTTCTTAGAATATAAAAAACAACGAAGTTGCTTTTTCAATCCTTCGTCATTTTTCGTCAATTTCACACGTCAATATAGTATATGGCATTGCCATAAATAAAACCGAGGGGAACTACTTATGAAAAAGCGCTTTTTATCCCTTGTGTTGGTGCTTGCAATCTGTTTTTCGATGGCGGGTACATCCTTCGCAGCAGAGCCAAACGGCGGCGTTACGCCATTCGGTATGGTCCTTTTCAGCAGCGGAATCACGCGTATTTCGGGAAACAACTATAAGATTTGGGCCATAGCTTATCCTTCTTCGGGCGAGTTCGTATCCGTTTCGTTCGATCTTTACAAACTCGTTGCAGGCACAGAGTACTATATAACCTCGCAATATGAAAGCGGCAATACGCCTGCTGTGGAAGCTTATGAATACCGCGTTTTGTCCCCGGGAACCTATAAGCTATATGCGCGGTATTACGGAGTCACACAAGCCGACAGCACGGTGAAAACCATAACCGTCTGAGTTAACAGCAAATCGACGCGCATTTTGAGGGCTGCATCGGATGCAGCCCTATCAGCGAATCACCGCAAGCATCTCGCTTATACCGACCTGAGAGTCGGCAGTTACATGCAATACCGAATGTTCCAAAAGCAAGATGCCCGCAAATTTACCATCCGTTTTGTCTATAGAATAAAACATTGTATAGGTATCGTGTACAATGCTTTTGTCAAATGAACCCCCGTCATTTGTAAGAGTCATATCCTCTGAGGTACCCCATATCTGATTTGTTTGGACATTATATCCATCGCTCGTTGTATAGTACGACAGTAAGGTATACCCGGATCCGTTCCTATAAGTACATGTAATCTTTACGCTCTTTATCCAATCGGTACTAAGAACAAAAGGCGTAAACCCCGTTTCCGCATGGAATGCGTCGAAGCTTTCATATTCGCGCGTTTCACCGTTATCCCAAATTGCAGAATTACCGGTCCCCTCTTTTGAGCGGTTGGAAAGCTTTGCTCTGTCTCCAATAACATCTATCACAAAGTCAAACAGGTTTGCCGCTGTCGCGCGTCCCCTTGGGACGAACACAAAAAACGCCAATAGCAGCATAAGACAAAGCGCAGCAGCTGCAAGACGCTTTAGGCGGACCGGATAACTTCGCACATTTTCACTTTGCTCAAGGGTTTTTTGTCGAGCCGCTAAAACTTCGTCAAACGCTTCCCACGAAACATTTTCATCTGAAAACCTTGTTTTTGCTGATTCAATCATCTCAGCAAAGGACGGATGCGCTTCTAAAAGTATTTGCGAGGACTCTTCCTCGGAAAGAAGAACACCTCGCTTGCGTGCAAAATCAAAGAACGGATGGTCCAATATTGTCTTTACTTTATTACTCTTCACAATCTCACCGCCTTAAGGCTGAAATGGCGTTATAAACGATGGTTTCATTATACTAGCACGGGCAGCATTGTTATCAAGGTATGGAGCATGGGCGACTGTTTTTTCAGCCGTGTTCGCATACGTTTAAATTGCTGTGACAGCGCATTTGGCGACATATTGGCCAAGATAGCGGACTGCTCCAGAGAATAGCCATCCAAATAAAATGCAATAAACGCCTGTCGCAAATGCTCCTGATAGCAGGCAAGATGCTTGTTAAGTACAATTAACCATTCGATATAGCTTTGGGCGACCGTATCGTCCGCGCACCTGTCGTTTAGTATTGTAGGTTCCATAGGCGTTGGGTGTGCTGTTTTTCTTATGTAGCTGATTGCAGCCTTGCGAATGCAAACCGCAAGAAAACCGCCGGGGTTTTTGATGTCCTCCATATCTCCGTGCTGACGGCACAGCGATAAAGCGACATTTTGCATAACATCCTCAGCGCCGTGAAAATCACGCGTGACCATAAACGCGAGCTTTAAAAATTCCTCATAATGCTCGGCAAAATAGGTTATAATGACGCTTTCTTGCATAAGCCCCCCGACATCTACGTCGATACGATAAATATCGGACATTTACGGCAAAAATGCAATACTAGACTTTCAAGTCGCGCGGTATTGTGCGTATATTACGCCATCCTCTCGCGCAGTGCGGGGCTAATCTTGTAGCTGCGTCCGTATTTTTTACAGAGGTACTCACACTTGTGACCAAACTCAGCCCAGTCGACATCCTCCCGCGGGGTTGCCGGCAAATCGACTAGAATCGTGTCACACCAATCGTTTGTGCTGATATGCCCATATACAAAATCCCACTCAAAGACAGGTGCATAAAGAATATTCGTCTTTATGCCCTGCTGCTTTGCTTTCTTAAGCACAATCAGTTTTTCCAGCGTATTTGGCTGTTCCGATAATCGCATCGACTGCGTAAGACCGTAGGATATGGTAACGGACAGTTCGTTTGCCTTTTTTCTCATTTTGTGATTATCGCCTCCCTTTTGATGTATGACGCGCCGACAACGAAAAAAATGACGACTTTTTTAGAATTATAATTTTTCCGCGTTTTTCGATTCCACCGCATATAATGCTTTGGGTGATTGTTTTGGATCCCTGTGAGATAAACGCTTTTGTAGCATTTTTAACCAATTACTTCTACACCACCCTTTCAAGGGAGGAGTTTCTTTGCTTGAGCATCATTTTGCGCGAGCTTAGTAAAACAATGTTCAGTGTTGCGGCCTTTGAGGAGATATGCCCCAAAAAGGAATGATCTTCCGAGTTTCTTGGCGGTGTGAAAAGCCCGCGGTCATCACCGCGGGCTTTTTATTGAAGTATCTCGGCTTATTTAATTCGTTTCGCCATCACCGCGAAATACGAATCGTCATACTCGTAGGTGCAGGTGGAAAGCGTGAGCACCTGATCGGTGGGCTTTATGGTAACCGTAGAATCATAATTCATGGGTTTCACGGTTTTTGCATACTCAATGGTTTGGTTCATGATATCCGCAAACTCCTGATTATCCGCATACCGCTCATGGATGTGATAAATGGTATTGGGCATGATGGTGTAGGCA
>JAEZLG010000194.1 GCA_023435855.1 Bacillota bacterium
TATATTATACGACAACCTTGAAAGGAGAATTACCTATGTCAACAGATTCCGACAAAACAACCCCTATTCTTCCCTTTGATATTACTTATGGTGAAAATTTCACTATTTACCAGCATATGAAATATAAGCATGACAAAGATTTGATTGAAAAAGTTGGTATCTGCATGGAAAGTGGTAATGTTTATAAATATTACTCTACCAAAGATATTGAACCTGTCAAAATCGGTGAAATTCAGCCTAGCGAGGAAAAATAATCGTAATTAATTATTTCAACACTTTAAATGCTTTCTTTCCAGGATAGATTGCTGATGCTCCAAGTTGTTGTTCGATACGTAGTAACTGATTATACTTTGCTACACGGTCGCTTCGGCTTGGTGCACCAGTTTTAATTTGACCTGCATTGGTAGCAACTGCAATATCAGCTAAGGTTGTATCTTCTGTCTCTCCAGAACGATGGGAAACAATCGCAGTCCATGCTTGATTCTTGGTCATCTCGATCGCATTTAATGTTTCTGTTAAGCTACCAATCTGATTAAACTTAATTAATACTGAATTAGAAACATCTTCTTTGATACCTTTTGTAATACGATTCGTATTAGTAACGAATAAATCATCACCAACCAACTGAACACGGTCACCTAGGCGTTTTGTTAACTTAGCCCAGCCTTCCCAATCTTCTTCAGCAAGACCATCCTCTAAGGATATAATTGGGTACTTGTTGCACAAGTCTTCCCAATAATCAATCATCTCATCCACAGTTTTTAATTGATCCGCTTTCCAGAAGTAATACATTCCGTCTTTACCAATCTTCTTTGCCTCATCATACATCTCAGTAGCTGCTGCATCCATGGCAATATAAAAATCACTGCCAGGTGTATAACCTGCTTTTTTAATTGCTTCAACGATATAGATCAATGCCTGCTCGTCAGATTCGAATTTTGGAGCAAATCCACCTTCATCACCAACTGCTGTTACATAACCATCTTGTTTTAATAATTTCTTTAAGGTATGGAATACAGTTGTGCTCTTCTCTAAGGCATCGCTAAATGTTCTTGCACCAACAGGCATTATCATAAATTCCTGAATATTCAAACTAGAATCCGCATGCTTACCACCATTAATGATATTCATCATTGGAACTGGTAAGGTTCTGGCATTGGTTCCACCAAGATATTGATATAAAGGTAAACCACAAGATACTGCTGCTGCTTTTGCTGTAGCAAGAGAAACTGCTAAGATTGCGTTTGCACCAAGATTTCCTTTGTTAACAGTTCCGTCTGCTGCAATCATGGCAGCATCAATTTCAACTTGATTGAAAGGATTTTTTCCAGTGACTGCCTCTGCTAGTTCTCTCTTAACATGCTCAACAGCCTTCTTTACACCATTTCCAAGATAACGACTCTTATCGCCATCACGAAGTACCACAGCTTCAAAAGCTCCTGTTGATGCACCAGAAGGAGCTGCTGCAATACCTACACTTCCATCTGATAATATAACTTCCGCTTCAACTGTCGGATTACCTCTGGAATCTAAAATCTCACGACCTATTACTTTTTCAATGCTTACTACACGTTTCATAAATAAGTACCATCCTTTCATATTATACGTATATTAGGAATATCCTATCAAATATTTATTTCCTATTTCAAATAAATTATACTTCATATCACTTTGCTATAGGACATCCTATACGAGGGTTACAATGAGTTATGTATGTATTTTACCTCAATCCTTGAAGCGTGTAAATATCTAACAACGAATCCAACAACTTCTTGAGAAATAAAATCATTACCGAACAAAGGAACTGCCATCCACAAAAAAAAGAGACCAAAATGGTCTCTTCATGTGTTATTTTGATCTTGAATAAAAGCAATGATTTCCGAGAATAAAATATTTCGTATAACTAGAGTAATTTGCTTTATTTTTCATAAGGAAGAACATATAATCCCCTATGTTATTGTTGCCTGCCAATGCTTCAATTGCAGCCTGCTTACAGCTTTCTGTGACTTTAGACATAAATTTTTCCACACGTCCAGAGTTCGCACCTGAAAATTGACCCTTTGCATAAACAACATCAGATATTGTATTGCCCCAGTAACCATCAAGCATTCTGTTAACGACAACATTCGCTACAGCAAGCTTTCCTTCATATGGTTCGCTAAGAGCTTCCATAGCAACTACGGTTGCTAATAAGTAAATTTCTTCATCAGACACTTTAATGGCAGCGCGGTTAGTAGTCTGAGGCTTATATTTCTTGGCTTCTTGTAAAGCTTTTGCTATTTCTGCTGCTTCTTTTGCTTTTTGCTCTTCTTCTGCACTTACTGCAGTTTTTAAGGTAAACTTAGGTTCTATATAATCTTTTGATACGTAAGCAATCGTACTTCCTTCGAATAGTAAAGCTACCCATTCCTCGGTATCCATGTCAGGAACATGGATAAATGTATCTGACATCTTCGCTTTCCCTAAAATTTCACTTTCTGTACTTGGTTTGGTTCTTATATTAACCGTGCCTGCTGTAATCTCTGCTTGGAAAGCTTCTAAGTTTTTTGCGATTGTCAATGCCTCGTTATCAAAATATAAGTATTCATTGTTTGCATATCCAGTTACATTACCAGATTTAATCTTAGTCCATTCCTCGCCTCGCTCTAGAATCGTTGCATAAGCATTCTTATAGAGTTTACCAACTACATTCGCATCTGCTGATGCTTCACTACGAATGTTAAGAGATTCATTCACCTTTGGAAGTACTTTATTAAATATAAATTCTGGTTCTGATAAGCTTAGTGTAGTTAG
>JAEZLG010000223.1 GCA_023435855.1 Bacillota bacterium
AGATAGTACGGTCGAGCTATCGCTTGCAGAGTTGGAAAAGCATTCTTCTCCGGCGGGGTGGGTTGATGTGTGTAAGGGTTGGTATGGCGAATAACCTTAAAAAGTTTACTATATGGGCGTAGGATACGCTATTTTAACTACCGAATTGCAGATATAACGTGGAAACCGTGTGCTTCAATGATGAAACACACGGTTTTTTGTTACTCTGTGACCGGGTGAATGCCTAGGCTTTTATAAAATCAAGCAATTCCGTCATTTCCCCGACATAGTACACATGAAGTGCATGCAATGCGCGCGTACATGCCGTATAGAGGTAGAGCCGCTCATCCGGCGTATAGTTCTCTTTGCTTGCGTTATAAACAATCACCGCATCAAATTCGAGTCCCTTTGCGAGGTACACGGGCATCACCACAGTGCCGCGCACATATTCCTCATCGCCTGATAGCACAGCTTTGAGGGGAGTCTTACGGCGCATATAAGCATAGACATCAACCGCCTCTCTTTTTGTACGCGTCAATATGCCTATGGAAGAAAAGCCTTTCTCTGTAAACGATTGCACGTCTGCAACAATATGTTGTCTTAGTTCCGCTTCGTCCTTAAAACCCACTGTGACTGGCTCACTGCCGTGTCGTTCAACACTGTCCTCTATAAACGGTCTATTAAGGATGCGCCTCGAGAAGCGCGTGATTTCAAGCGTAGAGCGGTAGCTTTTGCTCAGTTGAAGGTGAAGTGTGCTGCCCTCGGGGAAAATAGCATTTAGCTTTTCCTCTCCGTAAACACCCTCGCGCATATACGGGTGGATGGTCTGACTGGGGTCACCGAGAAGCGTAAGTTTTGTATGGCCGAATAAAAGGCGGAGTATTTCCAGTTGGAGTAAAGTATAATCCTGCGCCTCATCCACAATCAAAAAGCGCACGGCAGCGGTTTTCACAGCGCCGCCCCAAACGCTTTTGAGATAAAACAAGGCTATCTGATCCTCGTAATAAAGCTTTTTCGCTTCAAGCGCTTCGAATGTGAACGAGCGTATGTTTTCCATATCAGCTCTATTGGCCTTATCCGCTGTATCAACGAGGTGGTCATAAAACGCGCGATACAATTTGATAGGATCATAGGTTGTGATGCGCTCGACGTTTTCGCGTATCTCCTTAAACTCACTTTTTACAATCGCGGTGCTTTTAAAAAGAAGCTCCTGCCTGTCGAGTATTTTAGACTTTTCCTTAAGTGTTTCGGAAATCTCTTTTTTGCGCGCGGACTCCAATGGGTTAAGAAGGTATTCGATACGTGCTCTTAGCTTCATGAGGCGTCGCTCCAGCGGTAAAAAGGCATATTCCTCCCGGAACAGACGCTTTTGCTCCTCAGCGCTTACAATGAGCTTATCCTTAAATTTTATGTCAAAAAATCCAGTACCTTCATTCTGCATGCAGTCTGCATAAGCTTTGATACGTTTTAAAAATTCTTCCGAAGACTTTAAGCACATGTTGAAAAAGCGTGCTTTAAAATACGGGCGCGATTTCCCTGCATACAGATATTCCATCATATCGCAAAACCGCTCATTTATAAGACCCGTGCGGAGCGTGCCCTGCATAAATGCCTCGAAGGTGGTGCTAAGAAGGTTTTCCTCGCCGAGTTCCGGAAGTACTTCGGAAATATAATCGTTGAAGATAGCGTTGGGGGAGAGAATTAAGATGTTCTTTTCCGTGACGGTGTCTTTGTGCTTATACAATAAATATGCCGCACGATGGAGTGCGACGGAAGTCTTACCGCTGCCGGCAGGTCCTTGCACAATGAGATTTTGAAAGCTTTCGTTGCGGATAGCGCGGTTTTGCTCACGCTGTATGGAGGTGACGATGGCCTTCATCTTGCTGTCAGCACTTCTGCCTAAGATTTGCCGCAGCATTTCATCATCGATCTTTAGGCTGCTGTCAAACATATAGACAAGCTTACCGTCAGCAATTTTATACTGCCGTTTGCGCGTAATTTCACCTTCTACAGTACCCTTGGGGCAAAGGTAGGATGCAGTTCCTACGTCAAAATCGTAAAACATACCGGAAACGGGCGCACGCCAGTCGTATACGAGTATGGAATACTTCTCATCGATGAGGTTAAATGTGCCGATATAGAAGGGCTTTTCCTCTTGGCCCTCCTCTTTAAAATCTATGCGGGCAAAGTAGGGGGACTGTGCAATCTTAAAGTACTTATCCTTTTGACTTTTTATAAACACATGGCTGCGTTTTTGCTGTTTCATGGCACCGATGTACTCCATGAACTCTACAATTTGATCGAGCTCGCCTGAGGAGGCGATGGGGCCTACTTCCTCCCAAAGCTCCTTTTGCGTTCTCAATGCATCCTCTTTGAGCTTTTCGTCGCTCTCGCCGTATTTTAAATACTGTCGTTGCGCCTCTGCAACCACCGTTTCAAGCCATTGTTCTTCCAGCTTCTTTTCCAAATCATCCATCGTGCGTTACCTCAGAATTCAAAGCCTTACCTAAATCATATTGTCAGCATATCGCGGTTAGGCTATCATACAGAATTGAATAATTAACAAATGTTAATGGACAAGAACTCAAACAACGCTCTCTTCGGCTATCTGTGCGGTTTTAGGTATAATCCGTTTCAACCGCTTTTTCGTATCTTACCGATATACCCTTACATCCTTCTCCGTCAATCCGTAGTTTCTCCCAAGATGTTCAAATATTTCTCGGCAAGCAATCGCGTCGCTCAGTGCATGATGGTGTTCAAGGGTAATACCTAAGCCTCTTGAAAGGTCGTTAAGCTTATGGCTTCCGTACCTCTCTCGCGGGATGTGCCTGCGGGCGAGAAGCACCGTGCAAACATAGTACATCTCGGGAATAATCAGTTCGTGCCTTAAAAGGGAGGATTGAATAACGCTAAGATCAAACGTCGCATTATGTGCGATTAAAAGTCCATCGAAGAAAGGGGCAATCTCTTTCCAGACCTCGGGGAAGGTAGGCGCGTCGTAAACCATATCCTCCGTAATGCCGTGTATAAGAACATTGCTGTAATCAAAGTCCGCCTCGGGGTTGACGAGGTATTCCCTTTGGAACGTTACCTCGCCGTCTTTCACATGTACGAGGCCGATGGAACAAAGGGAATTGTTGTTGCGGTTTGGCGTTTCCACATCGAAGGCGGTATAGCTGAAACTTTCCATGGGTTTCTATCCTCAGATGCCTTTTTTGGATGTGCTTTCATCGGCTTTTTTGAATATGACAAATTTCTGCATCAGGTAGTTGAAGGCAAAAAGCACTACATCTATGGCCATCTTAGCGAGGAAGTTGTTTAGTCCGTTTCTTGTAAGCAGGCTCACAAGAAGGGAGCCTGCTGTCATGGAAAATGTTGCCAGCGCAGCGTAGCCGAGCATGTTTTTTAGGCTATGTTTGCGATGAAAAACAAACCGACGGTTGAGCTCGTAATTGAGCACACCGCTTGAAGCCTTTGCTATGCCGTAGCTCCAAGCAGGCGGCAAAAAGGATAGAAGTATTGCGTAAACTAAGTAGTCGAACGCAGTACCGCTAAGCGATGAAAGCGAGTATTTGATGACGCGCGAGAATACGCGCCAGCCATCGCGAAGTGCATGAAAATGCGAAGCGCGGTTGTTATCGATATAGATGGTTTCTATTGGGATCTCCTCATAGCGTATTTCCCAATGCTTTATAGCCAAGAGCATGTTCATCTCGTACTCGTAACGCTCGCCGCTAAGCTCCAATAGCCTCTCAAACAAGGATGCGGGAAACCCTCGTAAGCCCGTTTGCGTATCGGAAACGCGGATACTTGTGAGCGAGCGAAAGAAAAAGCGCGTTACGGTATTGCCAAAGCGCGAGCGCGGAGGCATTTTTGATAAATCCCGCACGCCCAAATATAGCGTATCGGGATGACGCAGCATCTCGTCGCTTATGCGGCTTATATCCTTAGCGCTGTGCTGTCCGTCTGCGTCCGCGGTGATAATGCCTTTAGCGTCGCCCAAGCCTTTGATATACCGTATACCCGTTTTTAGCGCCTCACCTTTGCCGAGATTAATTGTGTGTTTGAGTACAACCGCACCTAAATCTTGCGCAAGTGAGAAAACTTGCGAGCAATCAGGGCGGCTTCCGTCGTCCACAACAACCACTTTAAAATCAGCTGCAAGCTCTTGAACAAGCGGCAAAAGCCGCATGTCGGGCTGGTAGGCAGGGATAAGCACGTAAATGCACATAAACTTTCCTCGATAAAAAACGATTGCGTGATACCGTCAAATCGGCGGATATTACATTTGATTGTACCATTTTTTATGGCAGCTTGGAAGTAGCGTTACACAAGGATTTCCATCCTATAAAATGCTGTGTAAGTTCATAAATACCGAGTAAAAGTGAACGTGTTTTCTGCATACATTTTATGGGTTGCGTGATATAATGATACCGTAAGCGGTCTTATTACACGGCTTATTTTTATGCGCATGCCTAAACGAAAGACCGGTCGTGTGAATGCGTGTGCACATAGGCCACGGCTATAAAGGGCTCCGGCCCGGATGTTAACATGCGCGGTTATACCATGGACACATCGCCGCATGATATAATCATGCGAGATTATATCTCAGATGGGGAGAAATTGTATGGAAAACGGAGGCAGGAAACGCCTGCGTCCCGTAGGGGTCGTACTGTTTGATATACTCATGGTGGGTGTTGTGCTCGTTGTGTTCTCACTATTCCACCATGTATTGCCGAAAATAGAGGAACCCATTGAGCGGATTGTGGACATAGAAGCAAACCCGACTGCACGGCCTTCAAAAACCGCTGCATTGCCGGCGTCACAGGCGATGGCGACAGCTGCACCCGTACCCACCTACGCCCCGGGGGATTTTACCGCCGCATTTCCTACGGAGGATACCGGCGTCGATGCGACGTACAGCTACCAGAGTGATAGCCTTCGTATCGCGGTACATAAAGTGCAGGAAAATGGGATTACCTATTTTGCGGCGGACGTTTGGATTAGGGATATATCTTTATTCAAAACGGCTTTTGCGGGCGGTCAATACGGCAAAGGGCAGCGTGAGGCGCCACTTAACATAGCGCGTGAGAACAACGCAATCCTTGCCGCGACGGGCGATTATTACGGCGCGCGAAGCTCAGGCGTCGTTATAAGAAACGGAGAGCTATTTAGGGAAAAACCGTACGGAGATGTTTGCGTGTTGTATTTTGACGGCACGATGGAGACATTCACGAAAAACGAATTTGACATTGACAGCGCGATTGAAAAAAAGGCGTGGCAGGCTTGGTCGTTTGGACCTGAATTGTTAAAGGACGGGCTGCCTGTCGAAGAGTTCGGCGGCTCTATCAGCGGTAAAAACCCGCGCTGCGGCATCGGCTACTATGAGCCCGGACATTACTTATTGGTGGTTGCGGATGGCAGGCAGCAGGGTTATTCCTCGGGCATGACACTTGCGGAATTCTCTTCGCTGTTTTATACCTTAGGCTGTAAGGTTGCCTATAATCTTGATGGCGGCGCGACAGCGCAGATGATGTTCGAAGATGAACGCATCAACCTCCCGTCTGATGGCGGTCGCAAATCAAGCGATATTATTTTCTTTGGGGTGGGTTGAACATGAAGAAACATAGGCTGCATTCGCTTTTGACGCACGCGACAATCGTATTGAGCATCGTGTTCCTGGTGTTTTTCTCGATCGACCGCGTTAACCCCGCGATGGAATTCATCGGCAGCGATATTTCCGATTGGCTGCTTTGCATTTTTTGTGTGATTGCGCTTCTAAGCTCCATTCTTACGGCTGTGCATTTATATAAGAAGGGCGAATAGACTTAGCCACGGAGAAAACCATTGAAAAACAGGCTTCCATCCACTTAAAAAATCCGTCGGCGAAACAATGCTGACGGATTATTTTTTTAACAATACTACTCCTCTTCGGGATTGTCGTCTTTTGGAACGATGATGTTTAAGAGGAATGAAACGAGGAATGAAAGCACGATCGGGGATTTGCCGATGATATTTTGCAATTCGACGGGGAAAAACTTCAGCGAGCTTGAGACCGTGCTCACACCCACACCGAGCGCTAAGGAGATGCCAACAATCATCTTGTTGCGATAGTTGAGTGGCTGCTGTGTTAAAAGCTGTATGCCGATCATGGTGATGGCTGCAAACACCGTTATTGTAGCGCCACCCAAAACGGGATAGGGGATTGTGGTCATCAACGCACCGAATTTCGGGCAAAGCCCGGCAACAATCATCACAGCGCCAACCAACACGAAAACGCGTTTGGCAACGACCTTAGTGGTGACGATGAGGCCAACGTTTTGGCTGTAAGGGTCGGTCGGCAGTCCGCCGATGCATGCACCTAACATACCGCAAATACCCTGCCCCTTAATAGCGCCGCCCAGCTCTTTATCGGTCGCCTCACGGTTGAATGCACCGATGGCTGTGGAGGAAACATCGCCTATGGTCTGCACCGCCTGTACGATGTACATGAGTACCATAGAGAGGATGGCGGCGGGCGGGAAGGTAAGGCCCCATTTGAACAGCTGCGGCAGTGCAATCCACGAGGCTGTTCTTACGCTGTCAAATTTTATGATGCCGCCCAGCAGAAGGGACAGCACATAGC
>JAEZLG010000058.1 GCA_023435855.1 Bacillota bacterium
GTTTCGCAGCGTGTTTATAAAACAGGGGGTAGTTATGGGAACAGTCGGAATCATAATCTTATGTATACTGGGTAGTATATTGCTGCTTCTCTCCATAGCCGCGATTCGCGCGGTGCGCATTAAGGCAGCACCTCCCGCCGCGAGGATTGAGGAAGATAAAAGCGCCTCGCTTGATTACGCAATGCGCCTTGCCAAGTTAATTCAGATTCCAACCCCTTCGGCGAAAGATTCTTCAAGCGAGGCACTTGCGCCTTTTTATGAACTCCATAAAACGCTCGAAACGCTATTCCCCTGTATCCACGAAAAAATGGAGCGGACGGAGCTTGACGGCAACCTCATTTACCGCTACAAAAGCGCACACCCCAATAAGGATGCCGTACTTTTGATGGGGCATCAGGATGTTGTGCCCGCCGCGGGAGAATGGAAGCACCCACCGTTTGCGGGCATTCTTGAAAATGGCATTCTCTACGGTCGCGGTACGCTCGACTGCAAATGCACGCTGTTTTCGGAATTTCAGGCTGTGGAAGAGCTTCTTCTCGAAGGCTATGAACCGCCATGTGATATATATCTGATCTCCTCCGTTGACGAGGAAACCCATGGTGCCGGTGCAAAGCGCATCGTACAGCATTTGAAGGAGAAAAACGTTCGGCTCGCGCTCGTTCTTGACGAGGGCGGTGCGGTGATAGAAGAGCCTATGGTGGGCATGGATAGGCCTTACGCAATGATCTCCATCACCGAAAAGGGCTATGCGGATGTACTGATTCATGCCAAGGCTGCCGGTGGGCATTCGAGCATGCCGCCGCGCAACACGCCGCTTGTTAGGCTCGGCCGTTTTATGGCAGAGGTCGAGCGCCGTGCACCTTTCCGCCGTGAAATGAGCAGCGTAGTACGCGCCATGCTTGAAGGCATTGCACCTTCCATGAACTTCCCCATGCGCTTTTTCCTCGGCAATCTATGGCTTTTTAAGCCCCTAGCACTTGCGTTTATGCCTGCCGTTTCCCCCGCTGCGGGTGCACTCCTTTCCACAACCTGCGCATTTACCATGGCAAAAGGGTCCGACGCACCCAATGTTTTACCCAATGAAGCAACGGTACTTGCTAACCTTCGCATATCGCATCACCAAAACACGGAGGAATCGCTTAGGGTGCTTGAAACGATTGCTAAAAAGCATGACCTAACGCTTGAGGTGCAATCGGGCTACGATGCCTCCGCATTCGTGGATATAAAAGGCAGGATGTATTCGTATATCGAAAACTGTGCGCGTCAAGATTTCCCCGATGCAGGCGCTGCGCCTTATGTGATGACAGGCGGCACCGACGCGCGCCATTACGAGGCAATATCGGATAACTGCATCCGCTTTTCCCCCATCCGCATGACGCAGAAGCAGCTTGCCTCCGTGCACACCGTGAACGAAAACATAGACGCTGCCTCACTTGCAGGTGCGGTACGCTGCTACAAACACATTTTGAAGGATATAGAAATTGTACTCGACTGACGATGATGTGCGCCAAACCGGAGTTAAAAGGCGCAAGGGTTTGACTCCCTTTACGATATGGACACTTATCTCGATTTGCGCGGCGTGAAGCTTGGCGCAGGTATACCAAAGCTTATCGTTCCCACCGCGGCACAAACGCTTGACGTTGTACTCGATTTAGCGCGCGCTGCAAAAGACAGCGGTGCGGACATCGTGGAATGGCGTGCGGATTATTCTTCTTTCGTAACAGACCCGGCCGCCCTTCATGCAGCGCTATTCGCACTGCGCGGGGTGCTTAAAGCAACGCCTCTTCTTTTTACGCTCAGAAGCTCTCAACAGGGCGGCGGGTTTACACGCGATGCGGATGAAGCTTTAGAAATACTCTTAAACGCAGCAAAAAGCGGTTATGTAGATATAATCGACGTGGAATATGACTCTTCCTCAGAGAAAGCCAAAACAATCATAGAAAAAATGCACGCGCTTTCATGTGAAACGCTATGCTCCTGCCATGTATCTACAACCGATCATACAAGCGAGGAGCTTTACGAGATATTATGCGGCATGAATGCAACCGGCGCCAGCGCTGTAAAGCTTGCCGCAGGAAACCAAACTGCGCTTTTTACCACCACAGCGCGCTTTAAAAAAGAGTTTCCTCAAACCGTACTCCTGGCGATGGCGCTGGGGGAAACGGGTGTCTTAAGCCGCTTGATAGGCGAAGCATACGGCTTCGCCGCCACATTTGCAACTGCATCAACACATGCAAAAACCGATCCGGGTCAGTTGAGTGCTGTGAGCACAAAAAAAACGATTGGGCTGTTTCACAGGACGTATACTGAGGCGATATCGTCAGGCCTTTTTGCCCTTACACCCGAAACAAAACTTTTCGCTTTTTTAGGCACGCCGCTTCAACAGGCAAAATCGCCGCAAATGCTAAACGAGCTCTTCATTAAAAACGGTTTTCCCTGCTTTTATTTTCCCATCGATTTGAGCAAAGAGGAGCTTAACACCGTTGCAGCGGGGCTTCGAGCAGCAAATATCAGCGGCTTTGCAGTTACCAAGCCATATAAGACCGACATCGTAGGTTATTTAGACGAGTTCGATGCCTCCGTTTCACACACCGGTGCATGCAACACCGTGGCCAACCGTAACGGGAAATGGCATGGGTTTAATACCGACGGCATCGCCGGTGTGGAAACTTTGATGTGCGAGGGCAAGGTAACAATTGAGGGCGAAACATTTTTATGTATCGGCGCAGGCGGAACCGCAAGAGCGATGTGCTTTGAGCTTGCCGGGCGAAACGCAAAGCACATTTATATCGTTTCGCGTTCTCAAAGTGCTTTTAAGCTAGCAGAAGAATTTAACAAAAGCTTCCCCGGCTTGTTTTCGGCCATACACCCGAGTAATGAAAACTACCTCTCTGTCGCACCGCACTGCGGTGTGCTGTTGAATCTATCGGGCTGCGGCATGTGGCCAAACGTTGAAGATACGCCCTTCCCGAAGGAAGCGTTTCATGCTTCGCAGGTATGCTTTGACGCGGTATATGAGCCTTCTCCCACACGCTTTTTACGCGAAGCGAGCGAGGT
>JAEZLG010000141.1 GCA_023435855.1 Bacillota bacterium
GTAACGCTTGTATGGCGTGCTTCAAGCTGCGAGCGGATGCCGTTGACCTGCGCCTGCTGTTCAGACAAAAAGCCGTAGAGCTTGTTAAGCTTTTGCCGCTCGGGTGAGGTTTTTAAACGGTTCTCCAGTTTGTCAAACGCAAGCTCCGCTTCGTGGTAGCGCAACAATGCTTCCAGTTTGTTCATGCAATCTACCTCCTGTGTGTTGGACTTAAGGCAAGGGGAGTCAAACCCTTGCGCCTCAAAACTGCCAGTTTGGCGCACGTCTTTGTCATCGTCAGTCGCCGTAGGATCCCCTACGGCTCGTTCCTCTTTCGCGACCTGCATCCAAACTGGCAGTTTTTAGGTCGCCGAGTTTAGAAAGTCGGAAAGCATGTCAGCGCTAGGCACCGGGCGCAGACGTAGCGGTGCCTACGGCGAGTACCGGCAACACGGCGATGGCGTGCTTTCCGGCTCTCTAAACCGCAAGGGCTTGGCTCCCCTTACCTTATCCCTCTCAAAGGCGCTGATTCGGAGCGTGCCAACTTATATTTTACATCATCGGTCAAGCTCTGTAAACGTTTTATCCATGGGAGCAAAACCACATTTTCGGTTTCATAGTGCCCTGCTTCAATTACATTAAGCCCGAGAGAAAGCGCTTCCAAAGCTTGATGGTGCTTTACTTCGCCTGTGACGAACGTATCCGCACCGCTTAACCGCGCTTCACGAATGCTGCTGCCTCCCGAACCGCCTATGACAGCAATTTTTTTTACCGGTGCGTCGGGACTGCCGCAAAAGCGTACGGTCGTTTGAAGCTCCTTTTCCGTAAATGCGGCAAACGTCTCAAGTGTGAAACCATCTGAAACGACGCCGAGCCTGCCTAAGTTTTCGGGGGGAAGGGGTACGGCGTCATGAATTTTTAGCCGTTCACAAAGACAGTCATTCACACCCATTTGCGCTGCGTCGAGATTGGTATGTGCCGCATAATGTGCAACGCCCGCGCGGATAAGTGCATAGGCACCCGCAGTGTCGGGGGAGTAGGGGTCAATCCTCCGCACGGGATCATGGAAGATGGGATGGTGTGTTAAAAGTACATCCGCCCCCCATTTTGCAGCTTCCTCAGCCGTATCAAGCGTACAGTCAAGCGCTACAAGCACCTTTTTAATCTCCGTTCGCGTTGTACCTATTAAAAGCCCTACGTTGTCACCTTTCATGGCAAGTTCGGGCGGTGCAATCGTTTCGAGCACCAGTACCCAGTCGTATGTTTTCATGTGTTGTCCTCCATCAGGCTTATGAGCGCCTCAAGTTCATTCAATTCCTTCATAATCGCTCCGGGGACCGTGCCTGCTGCTTCCGCTTTTTTAAGCTTCTTCAAATGGCCGGCTTTATAGCGGTTTAATAGAGGAAGTAAAAGAGGGTCGCGTTTTTGCACCATCACCCAGCCGAATTTGTAAACGCCCTTCGGGAAGCTATTAGGGATAGTGTCGGGTTCGCCAAACTGCGCTGCGATCAGTTGATAGTATCTGCCCGCCTCATAGGCGATACGTTCATCTACAATGCGAAAGCCGTTATGGTGAAGATAATAACGAAGCTCCGCCGTGCCACGCATGGGTTGCATTACGATGCGCTTTGCACTTTGCGCAATTTTAGGTGAAGCAGAAAGTATTTTCGCTATGAGCGTTCCACCCATGCCGGCGATGACAAGCGCATCCGCCTCATTTTCCTTTAACCCTTTAAGCCCATCCGCCGTACGGATCTCGATGCGGGTTTCTAAGCCGCATGTCGCGGCGAGCGATCGCGCTTTTTCGAGTGATAAGGAGCTAATATCGCTCGCAATCACTTGTTTTGCTTTTCCCGTCTGCAAAAGCGCTGCGGCCAAACGCCCATGATCCGAGCCGATATCGGCAACCTTATCGAAAGTGCCGAGCATATCGGCAATAGCGTCAAGCCTGGCGCCTAAAACAATTCCCATACAACCTCAGTGTAAAAATGGTGTTAAACACCTCTTGTATCATTGTAATAGACTTGCAGCTTCAATGCAAACTTCGAATCTAAATTGTTCGGATTGCCGGATAAATCACCACAGTAAAGAATGCTGCACCATTGTCCTTATCAACAATCAATCGACCGCTTTCAAATGGTAAAGCCGCGAGCCGCCGTCACCGAGTACGCGCACGTTTTCATTGTAGCCCGTGCTTGCAAATTGCTGCATCAGCGCTATGCCGCAGTAGCAGAGCGCGTCGCCGCCGATAAGATAGCGCTCAGAATTTGCGGCAAACATGTAGCGGCGCGCGATGAGCGCGAGCGGAATCCCTTCGCCCGAAAGCTTTATAGGGCTTATGTGATTGATAAGGGAGCCGAAGGATTTAACGCTTATATACTGCGTACGGTTTTTGACCTCAAACAGCGCTTCAGGGTCGAGCCCGTTTACGCGCAATACGTCGTGCGCGTGCGCAGGGATGGCATTGACTTGGTAAAAGCCCGCAAGCGCCTCGCGTCCATCCGCACTTACAACCGCCCATATTGGCCGGTTGCTTATAAAGGCGGATTCCATACGGTAAAACGTGCCGAACTGGAAAAGCTTGCGATGCGACTTGTAAAAATCAATTTGCAGCTTGATGCAGTTTTTATCAAACGGGCTAAGCTCCGTGGGATCGAGCTCGTAGCCGAACGCGCCAAACGCAGCTACGTTGAACCGAGTCTCAATGGAAGTCGAGCGAAGCGTGGAGGAATGCGGACTTTGCGAAACATGCGCGCCGATTGTACTTTGCGGGTAACCGTAGCTCGTACCCTCCTGTATAAAGAGGCGGGACAAGGGATCGGTATTATCGCTCGCCCAGGTTTGCGGCATGTAGGAGAGCATACCAAGATCGAAGCGGTTGCCGCCTGATGCGCATGATTCGAACAAAATGCTCGGAAAGCGCTCCGTGAGGGCATTGAGCACCTCATAAAGCCCGAGCGTATAGCGGTGGAAGAATTCGCCTTGGCGCTCGGGTGAGAGTGTTGATGCGTACATATCGGAGAAATTGCGGTTGCAGTCCCATTTCACATAGGAAATATCCGCGCTTGAGAAAACCGCGCTCAACGTTTCAATAAGGTAGCGGCACACCTCTTCATTCGTAAGGTCGAGAACGCGCTGGTTGCGGCCCAAGGCAGGTTCACGGTTTGGAAGCTTTATCGCCCAGTTTGGATGAGCGCGGTAAAGTTCGCTATTTTCATTCACCATCTCAGGCTCCACCCAAAGGCCAAAATCAAGCCCCAGTGCTTTCAGCTTTTTTTGGAGCCCGTCAAGCCCGTGCGGCAGCTTTTTTTTGTTGACAGTCCAGTCGCCTAAGGCGAGCGTGTCATCCCTGCGCTCGCCAAACCACCCGTCGTCCAGCACGAAAAGCTCAACACCCAGCTTTGCGGCTTGTTTTGCCATAGAAAGAAGTCTGTGTTCGTCAAAATTGAAATAGCAGCCTTCCCATGTGTTTATAAGAATCGGTCGCTCTTTATTTTTCCAAAAACCGCGCACGATATGTTCGTTTACGAATCGGTGCATGTGCTGTGACGCACCGTTCAACCCCTCGTTTGAGAAGGTCATGACTGCTTCGGGCGTGGAGAAACTTTCACCATTTTCAAGCGTCCAGGAAAACGTTGCAGGGTTGATGCCTGTAAGCACACGTGTTTTTCCAAAATGCGTCAACTCGACAATCTCGGCGTGGTTGCCGCTGTAAACAAGGTTAAAGGCGTAAACATCGCCTGCGTGTTCCGTAGCCTCGTTTTGATGAAGCATGATGAAGGGGTTCATGCGCGCACTGCTAAGCCCGGTTTTAGAATCGTTCACATAAATGCCGGTGGAAAGAGGTTTTTCCTGTTTCTGCCGCTCGTTCGCCCATGCACCCGTGAATGTAAGAAGCGTATAATCCGTTCTTTTGAGATCAAGCTGCATGCTCATAGCGCGTTTTATCTTAACTTTGTCTCCGGAGTGGTTGGTAATCTCCAACCTGCGACAGATTACGTCGCAGTCGTAAAACGCGGTATAAAAAAGCTTTAAGGTAAGACCCAAGTTTTGATCGGCAAGTTCGAACAGGTGAGTTTCTAAATTGCTTAACGCGTCATAGGAGGAGGGGAGGCCTTGGATAGTCGGCTTATCCGAAAGTACACTGTGGGAAACGAATGTGAAATCCGCTGTGTTGGACCCGTTTTCCATTTCGACCTCCACACAAGCCTCGCGAAAGTCACCGCGGCCGTAGGAGGAACACTCTAAACATGCGTCATCCAGCCCAAACATGGCAT
>JAEZLG010000155.1 GCA_023435855.1 Bacillota bacterium
CCTAAACACCACCGATACGCTCGCGCATACGAGTGGCACTTACAACTACCGAAAGAAAAAGGCCACTCCGCCCTATGTACCGCAAAAAGGAGGTGACAGCGTATGAGCGAGGTTATATTGGAGGTACTAAATTTAAGCAAATGCTTTGGCGCAAATGAAGTTTTAAAGGATGTTAGCCTTAAAGTGCAAAAAGGGGATGTAGTTTCTGTTTTAGGCGCTTCAGGCTCCGGGAAGTCCACGCTTCTTCGGTGCATCAATCTACTTGAAACACCTACAGGCGGTGCAATTTTATTCCACGGGAAAAATGTGCTTGAAAAAAGCACAAACCCTTGCACCTATCGTGCAAGGGTGGGCATGGTGTTCCAAAGCTTTAATTTGTTTGACAACCTAAACGTGCTCGAAAACTGCGTACTCGGACAGGTGCAGGTTCAAAAAAAGCGCCGGGAAGAAGCCGTTCAAAACGCTATGAAGCACTTAGAACAGGTAGGCATGGCGCCCTATGTGAAAGCAAAGCCGCGGCAGCTCTCCGGCGGCATGAAGCAGCGCGTCGCCATTGCGCGTGCGCTTTCGATGGAGCCCGATCTATTGCTTTTTGACGAACCCACCTCGGCACTCGATCCGCAGTTGGTAGGCGAGGTACTCTCCGTAATGCGAACGCTGGCGAAGTCAGGCACGACCATGCTTGTCGTGACCCATGAAATGAAGTTTGCACGCGAGGTATCTTCCCGTACCGTGTTCATGAAAGATGGCATCATATGGGAGGAAGGCACCCCAAATGCGCTGTTTGACACACCGCAAAGAGAGGAAACAAGGGCATTTTTTGCGGGCTTTGCGGGGTGAAATTATGCTTATTTTATGGCCTTCCACCTCGCCCCTTCACTTAACCGGCGGAAATGGCCGATTATACCATAGTTGCACAGCAGCTATGGTATAATAATATGGAAGATAGGCGGCAAAACTAGGGTACATAAGTAATTGGCGTTGGGTGGTGCTAATAAAACAATGAAGCTTACTGTCTTGGGAAAATACGGACCCTTCCCCGCGCCTTTGGGTGCGTGCTCGGGCTATCTGTTAGAAAGCGAGGGCATTTCCCTCGTGCTCGACTTTGGGAGCGGTACGCTGTCAAGGCTGCTTCAACTAAAGCCTACGCTTGATATAAGCGCTGTGCTTCTGTCGCATCTACACAGCGACCATATATCCGACATGTTCATTCTGCGCTACGCGCTCCAGCAGCTTGAGGCGCGGGGCATGCGAAGCTCACCGATTGTCTCCGTTGCCATGCCAAACGATCCGAGTATGGAATTTTCTGCGCTTTCTGCCTCCGGCGTATACGACATACAACAGGTGCATGACGGTACGCGGCTGCGCTTTGGCGACATGCTAATAAGCTTTCACCGCGGCACCCACCCCGTGCCCTCATATAGTATAGATATTACACACCTCGGCAAGCGCTTTGTTTACACGGGAGATACCGGCTACCGCGAGGAGCTCGTGGACCTGTGTAAGGATGCAGACATGCTTTTGGCCGATACCGGTTATTTAAACGCCGATAAGGTATCCCGCGTTGCGGCGCACCTTACAACAGGCGAGGTAGGCAAGCTTGCGCGCGATGCAAATGTGAAAAGGCTCATTTGCACGCACATTTGGCCCGGTTACACCGATGAACAGGTGCTCTTAGAGGTAAGGGCAAACTTCCCCGCCGCAGAGATTGCCCAAGAAGGTGCGGTTTACGAAGTATAGCACTTTATCATTTGGATCTTGAGTGTAATTTGACTTCACTTCCGATTCCATGATTTTCTACAGTTCAAGTCGGCGTATTCCCATCTTGCGGGAATGCGCCGACTTTTGATTATGATGTGCTTTTGATTAAAGCCGAATAGCGGATACCGGAAAGCAAATCGGAAACACTACTTTTGGAGGTGTCGAAATATGATATCGCGCAAATCGGTTATAACTTTCGGGATGGTTGCAATTCCCATCGCAATGTATACTGCCACGCAGGACAATGATATTCATTTTAACCAGCTGCATAAGGAAGACAACAGCCGTATCCGTTATATGAAGACCTGTGCCCATTGCGGCAAGGAGATCAAAGCGCAAGACATCGTAAAAGGGTACGAATATGATAAGGAAAAGTATGTTGTTATAACAGACGAAGAGATCGAAAAAATCAAAACCGAAAAAGAGAAATCCATTCAGATACTGCATTTTGCAAAGCTCAACCAGATTTCCCCCGTCTATTACGAAAAGACGTATCAAGCCGTGCCTGAGCTTGGCGGCGAAAAGGCATTCGAATTGCTGCGCGCATCACTTATGGAGGAGCAAAAAATCGCCATAGGCAAAACCGTTTTGGGTACAAAGGATACCCTTATGGCGATTATCCCCCGCGAGGACGGCATGCTTATTTCAACAATGTTCTATGCCGATGAAATTAAGGAGATTCAAAAGCAGTACAACAGCCCGCAGGTCTCCGTTCAGGAGATGAATATGGCAAAGGTCTTGATCAATTCTATGGATACGCCTTTTGACCCCGAGATGTATAAAGACGAATACCAGGCGAAGCTTCGCTCGTTGATCGATACAAAAATTTCCGGGCGCGAAGTTGTTGCAGCGAAGTCTGAGGGTGAAGGCAAGGTCATCGACCTCATGGAAGCCCTTAAAGCAAGCATCGAAAAAGCCAAAAAAGAAACGGCATGACCGATACCTTACATACATACAACCAAAAAAGGGATTTTACAAGAACCCCCGAGCCGGAAGGAATAGAGGAAAAGCCAGAACAGAATTTGCGGTTTGTTGTGCAGCATCACATCGCCAGCAAGGCTCACTATGACTTTCGGCTGGAATGGGAGGGTGTTCTTTTAAGCTGGGCGGTACCTAAAGGCCCGTCCTATAATACCCGCGATAAGAGGCTCGCCGTACAGGTGGAGGAGCATCCCTTGGAGTATAGAAACTTTGAAGGGACCATCCCTAAGGGGGAATATGGCGGCGGCATAGTGATGCTATGGGATGAAGGCTATTGGGAACCCAATGGATCCGTAGAGAACGGCCTATCAGAAGGCATGCTGAAGTTTGTTCTTCACGGGAAAAGGCTCAAAGGGAAATGGGCATTGGTGCGGCTAAAACCCAAAGAGCGCGAAACCAAGAACAACTGGCTGCTGCTTAAAGAAAAAGACGATTATGCTAAATCAGACGATGGAATTTCTACTTATACCACAAGCATCCGAACCGGACGAACCATGCCGCAAATTGAAGAAGGAAAGGACGACACCTTCCTAAGTAACCCCTTTGACAAAACCGACGTACAGCTCGCCAAATTAGTGAAAGATATCCCAAAAGAGGATGATTGGCTTTATGAGCTCAAGTACGACGGGTATAGAATACTTGCGTATGTAGAAGGCAGTAATGTAAAGCTTATTACGAGAAACGGAAAGGATTATACAAGCCGTTTCCTCGATGTTGCCAACGCCCTATCGGATATGGCCGCAGGTAGATCGATGGTTTTAGACGGTGAGATGACGGTTACCGATGCATTAGGAAAAACGGATTTTCAGGCTTTGCAAAACTATTTGAAAAACCCCGGCAAACAAAACCTGACCTATATTATTTTTGATCTTCTAGCACTTGATGGTGAAGACCTTCGTTCACACCGCCTGATAAATCGAAAAGAAAAGCTTGAAGCTTTGATGGTTGGAGCACCAAAAAACCTTTTTTACAGCCGGCATGTCCGAGGTACCGGAAAAGAGAGTTTTGAGGCTGCCTGTAACCTCAAAATGGAAGGAATTATTGGCAAAAAGGCCGATTCTATCTATAGCGGCACAAGAAACGGTGACTGGATTAAATTAAAATGCGATTTTAGGCAGGAGTTCGTTATCGGAGGCTATACACGCTCCGATAAG
>JAEZLG010000165.1 GCA_023435855.1 Bacillota bacterium
ATAACGCATATAATGAATGCCCCGGTGACCCGGGGCATTTTTGTGTGCGCGTTTGATGTTACTTATTCCATAACAACAGGTTCATCAGGAGCGTTCTGTTTTCGCAGGCGGCTTCAGAGGTGTAGACCTCGTAGATGGCAAATTCTTGTTATAGCTCGATTTATTGCGTTCGTCAGTGTGCGAAATATTTAAAAAATGCAACTTCAAGCGCTTGCGTGTCCTTCATGATGCCTGAGTTATTATAAAAACCCACATCTGCGAACGCTTTTGAAATCTCAGCTATCTCTGAATAAGAATAGCATTTGGCAAAATCGTAATTCCTTTGCGCGATGTGGGGATTAAGCGCCAGCGCCTTCGCGGCATCGCTTCGTTTAAGGTCATCCTCGTCGATGAGCTTTCGAGCTTTTAAAATCGTTTGCATACGTTTCCCGAACAGAGCTGCAAGCCCCATGGCACTGGCACCTGAATCGAGAAGCTTTTTAAGTGCTAAAAGTCCTTCCTGTTTACGGCCGTCCGCAAGGAGGTCGATTATGCGAAATGTATCGCTTTCCAAACTCGGTGTGACGACCGTGTCAATTACGACGCGCGTTACCTCTTTCTGATCGCCTGCGTAAGCGACAGCCTTTTCAAACTCAGCTGCAAGTACAGTCATATCCGTACCTACAAGCTTCACAAGGTAGTAAGCGTCCTTTTCGGCAATGGGGCAGCCGAGCTTTTTACCTCGCTGCAATACCCATTTCACGGCATCGGCAGGGGTTAGTTCTGAAAAAAGAACATCGTGGCCCATGGATATAAATGCTTTTACGATGGAGAGGTTAGAAGATGCCTTACCACGCACGAAAAACAAAAGCGTAGTCGAGGGCGGGACGCTTGGAAGATAGTCTATAAATTGCTTGGCGGCATCCTCTACGGGTAATGCACGGCAAATGACCACGCGACGTTCTGTAAAGAAAGGGAGTGTTTCGCATGCGGTGCGGACAGCAGAATAATCCGCGTCCTCAAACGTCTCAACATTGAGGTCGCGTGTTCCCTCGTCGAGCGTTTGAAGGAGCGTGTGAAGCAAACCGTCTTTTACGAACTCCTCATCGCCGTGAAGCAAAAAAGCGCCGCTGAAATCGTTATGTTTTAGAAGCGATGCAAATTCCAAGTGATTCATAGGTTCATTATAACAGAAGTAGACTCAGAAAACGAGAAGAACGAGTGAAGCCAGAAGAAACACGCTGCCGCCTGCAATGTACTTTGTTACCGGTGTTTTTAAGTTGTAGCGCGAAAGCAGCGCCATGCCTACATAGAAAAGAAGTACGGGAAGAATTGGCAGGGTATTAAATTTGCTGATGGCAAACGGCAGTGCAGCAATGAGCTCTGCAGTGCGCACCGTTATACTCGCTGCGAGGTCGCCAATGTACGCGGGTACGGAGGCAATTGCAGGGGAGAGAAAGTAAATAAGTACCGCGGGAAGCGATACGATAAGCCCGAGGCTAGCAACGGGCAAAATAAGGATGTTGGAAAAAAGTGTAAGCCATGCTACCTCACCGAAGTAATGCGCGCTCAGCGGGAATGTACCGAGCGTACCGCATACCGTGAGGGAAACATCTGATGCTATGCTTTCGCCTAAAAAACAAAGCTTTTTCTTAAGCGGCTCATAGAAAAGCATAATGGCATAGACAGCCGCGAAGGAAAGCTGGTAGCCGACATCAAAAAGCTGCATCGGTGAAAAAAGAAGCAAGACCGTTGCTGCAAGAGACAGGGAGGCGGGCAGGTCGCTGCGCCTCTTGAATACCCCGCTTAAAAGAACGCATTGGGTCATAACCGCCGCACGCACGAGTGAAGCGGGAAAGGCTGCAACAGCGCAGTAGAGCAGCGAAAATATTCCCACAGCAAAAAAACGCGTCATTCGGTATTTCTTTGGGATTACAAGTAAAATCAGAAATGCATAAAGCGATATGTTCATGCCCGAGAGCGCTAGAATATGCGAAAGCCCCGTAGCGCGAAAAGCTTGGAGCGTGTCCGGATAAAGCTCCGCACGGTACCCGAAGAGCATGCCCTTCAATAATGCTGCATTGTCGGTAAAAAGTGCGTCCGATGCGGTAAATAGCGCTTCCCTTAGACCGCTTAAGAAGGTGTTTACCACCTGTGTAGCGGGAAGAGCGTTCAAATCAAGCGGTAAAAGCAGGTATGCGCCCATGCGTAGAGTACCCAATGCAAGCGATGCAAAAAGAAGCGCAATTTTAGGTAATCCCGAAAAAGTAAGAAGCAGCGTGCACATTAAAAAAGCGCATACGGCTGCTAAAAGCCATATGCGCTCTACTACATTTCCAAGGAAAACGCCGCAAGAAAGCCCGAGCGCAACTACACACAGTGCCCTAAATTGAAAAATGGGCGTATGTTTTTGAAGCGACAAGGCTTCCACGGTTATTTGTTAAGAATCGCGACAGCTTCAATCTCTACGAGCCCGCCTGCCGGGAGCGCTGCTACCTGTACGCAGCTTCTGGCGGGGAACGCATCGTCAAAATACGAGCCGTAGATTTTGTTAACGAGCGGGAAATCCTTCATGTCGTTTAAAAATACAGTGGTCTTTACAATGTCGGAAAGCGCAACACCGGAGGCTTCGAGCACGGCGTTCAGGTTTTTAAATGCCTGCTCGGTCTGCGCCTCCACGCCCTCCTTGAGTTTCCCGGTAGACGGATCGCTGCCTAGCATGCCTGAAGTGAAAACGAAGGAGCCACTTACGACAGCATGGCTGTAAGGGCCGACGGCGGCAGGGGCATTGTTGGTAATAATGGCTTGTTTCATGGGGATGCTCCTTTCTGATAGAAGATGGCTCTTGATGTTCTTGAGCCAAAGAATGTAGGCACTTTCGCCGGTATCGCTGTAATATTTTTTGCGCATGCCCGCCTTTTCAAAGCCGAGCGCATAATAGAGGGACTGCGCTGTTAGGTTAGACTCGCGTACTTCGAGCGTCATATCGACCGCACCCAAAGAAACCGCAAGATGCATCATGGTTAGCATCAGCGCTCTCCCATAGCCCAAACCCCTTTCTTCGGGTGTTATGGCAACATTCGTGATATGCGCCTCGTCCAAAATAAGCCACATGCCTGCGTAACCGATAACAATTCCGTTTTTTTCGGCAACACGGTAATGCGCCGCGTTGTTTTTTAGCTCACCCGCGAGGGCATTATAGGACCAGGGACTGCGAAAGCATAATTTTTCAAGTTCCGCAACGCGGCTTAAATCAGTCTTTTGCATGGGACGGAAGAATATCTGTTCCATCGGATACTACTCTTTCCTTAAACGCTCGGCTTGTGACGGGCGTAAATAAAGGGGGAGCGCTTCGGAGCACGTGTTTCCGCTTTGGTACATTTTATAACCTGAAAAAGCAACCGCGTCCGCTAGAAGAGTATGAGGTAGGATAACCGCAGTTTCATCAAATGCAAGTATATCCGTTTCATAAGCAATAGCACCATCGCCTACATAGGCGGTTCCGCGCGGCAAAAGCGGTAAAAGTTCATCCAATGTTGTGGCGAAGGGCTGTAATGTAGTCTTATCAGTCTCGTAGTGTGAGGCATACACCTTTTTTCCTCTTGCGTCAATGAGGGCGCAGACGCCAGGGTATTCACGAACGCTTTCGTAAAGCGCGTCAAGAGAGGAGACAGCAGCTATAGGGCTATCGGATGCTGCAGCCATGGCATTCATGGCACATATGCCTATGCGTACGCCCGTAAATGAGCCCGGGCCAATGTCGACTGCGTAAACGTCCACATCGCGTGCTGTAAGGCTAAAGCCCTTTAGGAGCCGATCACAAAGCGGCAGTATGGTTTCCGAATGGGTGAGACCGCGCTCACCTTTTACTAGTTCAAGAAGCTTGCCGTCCTTTAAAAGCGCGGCAGATGCAATGCTGCCGGAGGTGGATACGCTTAAAAGAATCATAGGCTTATTCCTTCCAGCATTTCTGAGTACCTTGCGCCTATCGGTACAAATTCGATGGTGCGCGGTTCATTGCCGCTTCCTGAAATATGTATCTCAAGACGATTAGCAGGTAATGCCTCTACAACATTTTCGCACCATTCCATGGCGATAATCGCATTTTGCGCGAGATAATCTTCATAGCCGATTGCATAAAGCTCATCCGCGTCTGCAAGCCGGTACGCATCGAAGTGGAAAAACTTGACGCCGCTTGGCGTTTCATGTTCGCGTACAATGGTAAAAGTAGGGCTCATAATGTCAAGGATTTGAAGCCCCGTCGCGATGGCACGGGTGAATGCGGTTTTGCCTGCCCCAAGGTCACCGTAGAGCGCGAGAAACGCACCGGTGAAGAGACGTTTTGATAATGCTTTACCGAGC
>JAEZLG010000280.1 GCA_023435855.1 Bacillota bacterium
CATAACCCTTATCCCACCAAGCCTGTCCGAAGCAGTAGCCTACTTCGCAGGTCTCGTTTTTTTCAGATACGGATATGGCACTGATGGTTCCAAATGGCTCGCCGCTTTGCTTTTCTACGACTACCCAATGGTAGGTGTGCGCATGTAGATAATTCTCTACCCATTGGCTTACGATACCTTCGGTCTCAAGGCGGTTTTCATGCTTTGGCCAGCCGGCACCTTTTGCCACAAGCGGGTCACTTGCCCAGTTTTTGTACATGGCGTCCACGTCGTCCATTGTGATGCGGCGAAGGGTTAACCGCTTAGTATCGAGCCTTACGGTACCAAGGTCGAACATGCGTAAAATCTCCTTAAAAAAACCGGCGGAGGTATCCGCCGGTTTGTATACATAATGCATTACAGCTGCTTCGCCTTTTCTAAAACAATGCTTATGAAGCGCTCCGCGGCGGCAGATAGGGGAACGCCCTCAAGCGAAATAAGCCCGATGTTGCGCGGAGGCATGGGTGTAGACAATTCAAGCTCAAAAAGTTCGCCGCTTTCAAGTGCACGTGCGGCAAATTCCCGTGTGACGCAGGCAATGCCGAGGCCGATCTTAGCAAACTCCACAAGCAGGCTATGCGCTCCAAGCTCGATCTCGGGGTGCAGCGTAACGCCACATATGGATGCAAAATCGTCTAGATATTTGCGCGAGTTGGATGCCTGCTCAAGAAGTACCAAGGGTTCGCGCACAAGGTCGTTGATCGATACAGGGTGGCCCTTTAGATGGCTAAAGCGCGTAGAGGCTACGAAAACATCGTGCACTTTTAAAACCTCGTATATGGTAAGGGCGCTGTCGTCCACGGGCAGGTTCACGAGTGCGATATCTACCTTGCCGATTTTTAAAAGCTCTACGGTCTCCGGTGTGGTGCGGTTCATTACCTGAAGCTGTACCTCGGGGTATTCCGAATGAAAGCGTTCCAGAAACGGAAGCAGAAAGAACTGGCAAAGCGTGTCGCTTGCACCGATCATAAGCCCGCCTGATTGCAGAGTGCGCATGCGGTTGAGCCGATCCTCCGCTGCGGCGATAAGGCTTACAGCCTTGCTGGCGTAGCTGTAGAGCATACGTCCTTCGCTTGTGAGAGTAATACCGCGGCTGTTGCGCGTAAAAAGTGTGCAGCCAAGCATGTACTCAAGCCTGTGCATAGATTGGCTTATGGCGGGCTGGCTTACATAAAGCTCGCGAGCTGCATGCGAAAGGCTGCCGCAGCGTGCTACGGTACAAAAGATACTGTATAAATCCAAATCAGCAGTCATACGTTGATCCATAAAAATTCGACCTCCGTCGGCAGTTCATGTTTGCCTATTTATTATAAGTTGGATATATAGGTTTTGCAATAAGCAAAACTAATATGTGATGTCAAAGTCACAAAAAAATGCTATAATCAATACAAGAATAGAAAAGTATGCAGATCTTTAGCAACATTTCTAAGGAGGAGACGCAATGGAAAGGGAATATCGTATGCCATCCGCTACAAAGCTTGGTGATTTGTATGTCAAGCAATGGGCACCGGATGGCGATGTACGCGCCATCGTGCAGATTACACACGGTATGGCGGAACATATCGAGAGATATCGGGCATTTGCTGAGTTTTTAAACGGCTGCGGTATTCTCGTGACCGGGTTTGACCTGCCGGGGCACGGCAAAAGCGTGGGTAAGGACGGCACAAAGGGTTACTTTGCCGATGAGGACGGTTGGGGAAAGACCATTGAGGATATGCACACGCTCCTCATTAAAACGCGCAGTGAGTATGAAAATGTAAAATATGTGATGTTCGGGCACAGCATGGGCTCTTTTTTAGCGCGCACTTATGCGTCGCGACATGGTTCGGACGCTGACGCTGGCGCTGACGCTGGCGCTGACGCATACATTTTCTGCGGCACAGCAGGCAGAAATCCTGCGCTCGCTGCTGCCAAACTGATTGCAAAATATGAGATTAAAAAGTACGGTGCGCGCATGCCGAGCAAAACGCTCGATTCGCTTTCTTTCGGGTCATATAACAAGGCCTTTGCACCGAATCGTACGGCATTCGATTGGCTTTCGCGCGACGAAGAACAGGTAGATCGTTATGTAAAAGACGAGAATTGCGGCTACGTATTCACCGCAGGCGGTTTTAAAGATTTGTTTGACGGACTATCTGAAATCAGTAATAAGGAATGGGCGAAGCGTGTACCGAAAAAGCCGATTTTTATAATTTCCGGAGAAAGGGACCCCTTAAACGGAACCGGGAAAGGGGTTAAAGAAGTTGCCGCGTGGCTTAGTGAGACGGGCCATGACGTGACATTCAGATTGTATCCCGACAGCCGCCACGAACTATTGAATGAAATGAACGCAGCCGAGGTATTCGGTGATATTTTAAAATTTTTAGAGGATATTTGATGCGTTACGATTGGAGCGAGCTTTATGCAATGGTAAGAGCATGCGAAAGCTGCGAGCTACATACGACGCGTACCAACGCAGTAATTGGGGAGGGTAATCCTCACGCGGCAATCTTATTCGTGGGTGAAGGACCCGGTCGCGCCGAGGACATTTACGGTAGGCCTTTCGTGGGAGCAGCGGGAAAGCTTTTGGATAAGATGCTTTTATCTGTCGGCCTAAAGCGGGATGAAGTTTACATAGCAAACGTGGTAAAATGCCGCCCGCCGCAAAACCGGACACCCTTTGATGAGGAGGCGAAAAGCTGTTTACCGCATTTGCGAGCACAATTTGCTTTGCTGCAGCCCAAAATCGTCGTTTGCATGGGCGCTACAGCCGCAAAGTACGTATACGACGAACAGGTAAGGATTACGCGCGACAGGGGCGTATGGAAACAGAAAATGGGTGTTTGGTTTTTACCGACGTATCATCCGGCGGCGCTATTACGAGATGAGAGCAAAAAGGCGTGTGCTTGGGAGGACATGAAAAAGATACGCGCAAAGCTTGACATACTTGATAAAAACGATTAGGAAGTGCAGGTTTTCTATAAAAATGAACTTGCTCGGGTTGAACAAGCACTATTGTTAGTGGTATAATCACTTGTCAATCGCAGCAAGAAACATGGAGGTTCCTTATGTCAGGTCATTCCAAGTGGGCAAACATCAAAAACAAAAAAGAAAAAACAGATTCACAACGCGGTAAGATTTTTACTAAAATAGGTCGTGAGATCGCTATCGCTGTAAAAGAGTGCGGCGGCGACCCTATAAATAATTCCAAACTGCGAGATGTTATCGCAAAGGCGAAGGCCGCCAATATGCCCAACGATAACATTTCCCGTTCCATCAAGAAGGCGGCAGGCGAGCTGGGCAGCGTCAGCTATGAAGAGATTGTCTACGAAGGCTACGCGCCCGGCGGCATCGCTGTGATTGTAGAGGTCGTGACCGATAACCGCAACCGAACAGCGTCCGAAATGCGCCATATTTTTGATAAAAGCGGCGGTTCCCTCGGTGCATCGGGTTGCGTTGCATGGATGTTTAACCGCAGAGGACTGATTGTTATAGAAAAAAGTGCCGGCATAGACGAGGATGTGCTCATGTTGGCAGCTCTTGACGCGGGTGCTGAGGATTTTATTGCGCTCGACGATGCATACGAAATCTACACCGCCGTTACCGACTTCTCGGCTGTGCGCGAGGCACTCGAAAACGCAGGGTACAGCTTCCTTTCTGCTGATTTTGCACGCATCCCCACCAACAACGTAGATGTGCAAAACGACACCGAGCTAACAGAAAAATTGGAGAAACTTCTCGAACGGCTTGACGATAATGAAGATGTGCAGCAGGTATTCCATAACGCAATTCTGCCTGAGGTAGAGGAAGAAGAGTAAATTAAATTAACATACACAAAAATGAGAGGCGCTTAAGCCTCTCATTTTATGTATATATGTTATTAACTGCTCTTATAAACTTTATTAAGGATAGCCATAGCTTTTTGCATGCTCTCACTTGTCGGATCTATGATCTGATAACCGAGGGATTCGTATATTTTGACAGCTTTATGGCTCCAAGTCTGCGTGTGCAAGAAAAGATCTCTGTCGCCCTCAATTTCAAGCATCAGCCGTATGATCTCGGCGGCTAGAGCCTTGCCGAGGCCTTTCCCTTGGTATTGCGGTTTTACGGCAAACCAATACAGCCATGGGTCACGGCGTGTAAGCGTATAATCCCACCAAGCCGTGCAAGTGGCAACCTTTTCTCCGTCAGCGGTTTCAACAAACATACATCGGCGCATAAGCTCGGGCAAGTACGGCAGAAACTCGCGCTGGAAATATAAAAGCGCATCGATTTCATCATCAAACTCCAGCACGGAGGCTTCGATTTGTGCCCATGCCTTTTCGTCACCGGCTTTAAAAAACGAAAACCGAAACCCGTCCGGCAACGGGATTTGCCTTAACTCTGCATACTTTGGACGATACATCAAAATATCAGCATAAGGAATGCTTTTGTCCAACATAAAGAGACCTCACTCTTTTGAATTAACCGTTTCCCATTTTCGCTTCGTTTATATAGCTCTGTAAGGCATCGGCCGATAGGCCGAATGTATTTCTTAGGTTTTTGAATGCGTATTCCGGTCGTTTTTGCACAAAGTTTCTAATATCGTTAAGCTCGTTTTTCCAACGAGAGAGGGAACTTGGGGAGCCCCAACGGTCTATATGCCGCTGCATCTCAGGCTCCATCTCGGAAGCGAGTTCGTCGAGGATAGCAGTCAGCCGTTCGGGGTCGAATTGGTTGATAACAACATAGACATAGCGCTTGCAGAACTGCTCGCGCCATGCAGAGTTCTTATTGAGCCCTACAAAAATATCCATGTTTGTCAGCGACCCGTCGCGTGAGGGGACGCCTTCGGCGGTGAAATAGGACGTCAGAAGGTTTCTTGTTACGCTCGAAAAGGAAAGATCTAAGTCAAAATATATAGGTCTCCATTTTATGGCATAATCCTGCGAACGCCAGTACTTTTGGTTAAACATATCACCGTTATTAAAATACGTCTGCGATATGAGATAGTCGTTGAAGTATTTCACATCTACCCATTGACAAAGCTCAGCATATGCAGCGTCTGAAGAGGTGTTCCGATTGAGTGCATACTCGCGAACGCGCTTAAAATCATAACGGCTGCCCGCTAGCGGTGTTTCGTTGCGTCGAATAATATCTACCTTATCGGGATCCACGCCGTAATAGGATGCAAGATAATCTTCGTTTTGGTTTTCGTTGAGGTCGTACAAGCCCCAATATTGACCGTTGATGTAGACGGCGACGGGGCGTGTATATACCGCTTCGATGTTGAGCCCCTTCACGACACGCATACAGTAGGAATCCGCAATACGAGCATCACTTGCATCCTGCCCGGAGTTGCGAAGCACCAACGACGAGTAGGAATTTACCGCGC
>JAEZLG010000203.1 GCA_023435855.1 Bacillota bacterium
ACGTTAGAGGGAAGCGTCCACGGCGTGGTCGTCCACGCGAGGTAGGAGGCTTCTTCGTCCGAGCAACGGAAACGTACCGTGGCGGAGGCTTCCTTCACGTCCTTATAGCCCTGTGCCACCTCATGCGAGGAAAGCGCTGTGCCGCAGCGCGGGCAGTAGGGCACGATTTTGTGCCCTTTATAGAGAAGTCCCTTTTTGTAGATCTCCTTTATCGCCCACCATTCGGATTCGATATAGTCGTTCTCGTAGGTCACATAGGGGTGTTCCATATCCGCCCAGAAACCCACCTGATCGCTCATTTCTTCCCAATCGGCCTTGTATTTCCAAACCGAATGCTTGCACTTTTCGATAAACGGCTCCACGCCGTATGCTTCGATCTGCTCTTTACCGTCCAGACCAAGCTCCTTTTCCACCTCAAGCTCCACGGGCAGGCCGTGTGTATCCCAGCCGGCTTTTCTTAAAACATCGTAACCCTTCATGGTCTTGTAGCGGGGCACAAGGTCCTTGATGGCACGGGTAAGGACATGGCCTATGTGCGGCTTGCCGTTGGCGGTCGGCGGTCCGTCATAAAACGTATAGGCCGGTGCGCCTTTTCTTAGTTCCACGCTTTTTTCAAAGATGCGGTTTTCTTTCCAGAATGTAAGCGTTTGCTTCTCCCGCCCCGCGAAATCAAGCGATGTAGATACCTTTTTATACATGCTTTCCAACTCCTATTAGATCAATAAGGTATGCAAAAACCGCGCCCCGAATACGGGACGCGGTAAACTCGCGCGGTACCACCCGATTTGACGCAAGAAAAACCTCGCGTCCTCTCGACCCCCTGTAACGTGAGGAGCACGTCCCCGCTTACTTACTTAAATGTTCCGCGGGGCGCTCATGGGCGATGCGTACGGGAAAGAACTGCCGCCGCGCTTGCACCATACCGCGGCTCGCTTGGGCTTCTTACTCCGCCGTGTGTCCCACTCGGCGCTTTAAAATGAATATACAGTGATTATATGCAGAATTTTCGGTTTTGTAAAGAGGGATGCCATCTGATTTACATGATTTTCGCTTATGGCGTGAATTACCCCCCATGTTCCAATATCGAAAACGCCTGCTTATAAAATGCAGCGCTCGCGCTGACGTTTCGCCACCAGCCGTAGTTAAAAAGCGTATAACGGTAGTATTTCTCTACCTCCATAATTAACGCGAGATAGCCTAAGCCTACCGCATAACGTATCCTTTCGTCCTTGTCCGCCAGAATAGGCTTTTGTGCGACCGCATTATACGCTTCAAGGCTTGCCTTTTTCTTTTCAAGCGGCAGCATGGTTTCAAAGCACACAAAATCGCAGATGCGATCGCCCCAAAAGCTGCGCTCAGGGTCAAGCCATGCGTAGCGCAGTTTGCCGTTCTCGCGGGAGCATAGTACATTGGGCGACCAAAGGTCAAAATTCACCATACAACATTCGGCTTTCTCCAAGATCGCCTTATGCTGATTGATAAGCTTAAGAAGCTTTTTCCCGCGCGGCGTGTGCCTATGTACCCGTTTACAGTCTTTTAGAACAGCCGACACCATGGAGTGAATCGCCAAATACCAAGTATCGTGCAAACCGTTTTGCACATAGCCGAAGCGGTCATTTTTGATTGTGTGCACCTCAGCTGCCATCTTCACTAAGATGAGCGCGGATTCCGTCTTTTCCGCATCCGTAAACTCAGTTTTATGAAGCGCAGTGCCGTTTAGCTTTTCCATAATAAAATAGTCGGCATTTAGCTTATCTTTTGTTAAATCCGCCGCGTAAACCTCCGGTACACGTATGGAGGTATGCTCGCGTATCTTTTGATACCAATATAGCTCCGATGCCATCATGTTCTTTTCCAAGGTCATAACGGCAACTGCAGACGAAGGAGCTATCTTGATTGCGTATTTCTTTTGATCGACCCCTGTCGCGCTAAACACAGCATTGTATTCACCCTCCCCGAGCGGTACGATATCCGTCACGCCCGTGATGCCGTTTTGCGTAAAAAGCGCTTTAACCTCGTCCTCAGTTAGATTATACTTCGTTCTGCTTATCATGCATGTCACCTAAAGAATGCAGTTTTATGTTGCTTACATCGCTTTTTTCTTGAGCATCTTCGCCGCATTTGTACCGGTATCCATAACAAACGCAAATATAAACATGAACGGGAAGAAGCGGATTACGTTTTCCCAAATGACGCCAAAGAATGGCTCGGTAACATTAAAGTACTTCAGCACGTCCGGCAGGAAACTTGCGTTCCAAATAGAACCGTCGCCGAACATAATAAGCTGCAATGCAAGGCATGCGGCAAGGAGCACTGTGACGATGGCAAACCTGCGACCACCATGCGCCGCATCAAGATAGCTGTAAATTTCTTTGCCTATTTGCAGCAGCATAGCGATTAAGATAATAGGTATTAACGCCTGCACACGCACAAAATTAAACAAGGGGATAAACCCGTCCGGCGTATAGAAGGAAAATATGTTTGTTGCAAACGCAAACAGCAACGAAAACAACAGTGTTAAACAAACGGAAACGATAACCCCGGCAAGGCTTGCAGGATGCTCGGGCAGTTTTTGAACGGGCGGAAGATCAAACGGGCCTGCTTGCGTATCAAAGTCGATATCGTCAAGCTTTACCTCTTTGTATTCAAGTATCGCGAAGATAAATGTGATAATCCCCAAGGCCGTAAACACACCTGTGACGGCGCTCGCAAACCACTGCGCTATGGCCATGTACCAACTTAGCTCACCAAGGATCGCTTGGATGAACATCGCTAAGGCGAGCGCACTGGGCAGCACAGCCGCGACGATCATGACGATTTTTATGTAGAGCGGGTAGATCTTCGAGCCGATGAGTACCCGCCCTTCCGTGCTTTTATACTTCGCGCCGAATTCTTTTGGTGAACCTAATTCCACAAATACCGCCTCGAGCTGCTTTTTTGTGGGCGGCAGGCCATTGGAACGCTCAAGAAGCATATCGTTTATAAGCGCGCGAAGTTCACGTACCGCATCCTCGCGCCCGGCGTACGGCATATAGCGCGCCGCTTGGTAAACGTAGCGCTCAATCATATCCTCAATAAATGCCCGTTCGGTTTCCATATTCAATCCTCCGATAATAGATTCGTCACGCTGATGGAAAATTCTCCCCAAAATGCTTTGAGGCGTTGATAAAGCACTTCGCCCTCCGCCGTCCGCGCATAATATTTGCGCGGCTTGGGCTCGTTAAGCTCCCACGAGCTGATTAACAACCCCTGCTTTTCAAGCCGTCTTAGGAGTGGATACAGGGTATTAGCCTCCGCATCCACGCCAATCTCGCTTAAACGCTTTTGCAGTGCGTAGCCGTAAGCAGGCTCCTTGGTGCAACCCAGCACACAAAGTACCAGCGTCCCGCGCCGAAGCTCTGTTACAAGCGAAAGTAGCAGGTCCTCCGTTTCATGCAAGAGATCACCTCCAGTGGAGATATTATACTGTACGACGCACAGTGATGTCAATATAAATTATTAAAGTTTTTCAAATATTGTGCAAGGTGGTTTTAGAAGATTTGACCGGGGCATTTTTCTCACTTCGCTTCGCTTCGTTCGAAATGACAATTGCATTCAGACACAAGGATGGATATGCCCTGCCAAGCACAACCGTCTCAATTCCAAATCCGACTGCAAAATGTAAAACGTGATAGAAACCACTGCAGCGTCATCTGCGCATATGCCGGGACGGCACATGCGCGAAAGCGAAGCAGCAGAGCATCGATTGTCACGGTTTTTTCACGATGGTTCCCGATTAATAATTTGAATACTAAAAAATAATGTGATACTATTGTTAGGAAAATAGGCGAGGAATGATTTTTTCGCCCTTTTGTACGCAAAATGTGGGTATGCTGTTTACATACTCGTTTCGGGAGGACATAGTTTGAAACGGAATTTTAAAACGCCTTTGATTTATATCCTGATTTTAGGTGTTATCATATGGATGCTTGCGGGGCTGCCGTCGCCGGATGCGGCGGAAAAGAAGCTAACGTATAACGATTTCCTTGAGCTCGTGCGCCAGGAACAGGTCAAAGCAGTCGATATTACGGAAACGACGCTCGTAGGCCTTAAAGTCGGCTCGGAGATCACCGAGAAATCTTTCCCGGATAAGTTTGATTTTTACGTAATACTGCCTTCGGTTGAGCAATATGCCAATGACGTAGCAGTGATTCGTGCCGAAAAACTAGGCGTTCCTGTGGAAAGCATTACAACGCTCGATTATGGCTTTGTTTCAAACTCCAGCCTGCCGCCCGAACCCAGCTTTTGGGAGATCATTCTGCCCTATCTCATCATTTTCGGGGCATTCGGCGTCTTCTACTATTTTATGATGCAATCGCAAGGCGGCGGCAAGCAGATGATGAGCTTTGGCAAGAGCCGTGCGCGTACGCCCGATGTGCACAACCGGGTGACGTTTGACGATGTTGCCGGCGCCGATGAGGAAAAAGAAGAGCTCAAAGAGGTTGTGGAGTTTATGCGCTCCCCGCGCCGCTTTACGGAAATGGGCGCGCGCATACCAAAAGGCGTGCTCTTGGTAGGCCCTCCGGGCACGGGTAAAACACTCCTGGCTAAAGCTGTTGCAGGCGAAGCGGACGCGCCTTTCTTCTCCATCTCAGGCTCCGACTTCGTGGAAATGTTCGTAGGCGTCGGTGCAAGCCGCGTTAGGGACCTTTTCAACACCGCCAAAAAAACTGCCCCCGCCGTTATCTTCATCGACGAAATCGACGCTGTGGGTCGCCAGCGCGGCGCTGGTTTAGGCGGCGGCCACGATGAGCGCGAACAGACGCTCAACCAGCTCTTAGTTGAAATGGACGGATTTGCGATCAATGAGGGCATTATCGTTCTCGCGGCTACCAACCGCCCTGACATACTTGACCCCGCTCTTTTAAGGCCCGGTCGTTTTGACAGGCAGATCACTGTAAACTATCCCGACGTAAAGGGCCGTGAAGCCATACTTCGCGTGCACGCTAAGGGTAAGCCCTTTAACGACGATGTTGACCTTGCCGTGCTCGCCAAGCGCACCTCAGGCTTCACGGGCGCCGACCTTGAAAACGTGCTCAACGAGGCAGCTATCCTCACGGCGCGTTTCAAAAAGAAAAAGATTACCATGCTTGAACTTGAGGAAGCCATCACCCGCGTGATGGTCGGCCCCGAGAAGAAGAGCCGGGTTGTCACTGCCGAAGACAGAAAGATCACCGCATACCACGAGGCCGGGCACGCCGCCGTTGCGAAGCTGATGAAACACTGCGACCCCGTGCATGAGGTATCCATCATTCCGCGCGGTATGGCGGCAGGCTATACCATGACCCTCCCCAAAGAGGATAAATCCCATGTGACCAAGAAGAAGCTGGAAGATCAGATCGCCATGATGTTGGGCGGCCGCGTTGCGGAAACCGTCCGACTGGGCGATATCAGCACCGGCGCTTACAACGACCTGCAGCGCGCCACGGATACCGCACGCAAGATGGTTGTGGAATATGGTATGACCGACGCGGTAGGACCCGTGTTCTTAGGCGGCCAGGCCGAGGTGTTTATCGCCAAGGATTGGGGGCACCAGCGGAACTTCTCTGAGGAAGTCGCAAGCCGCATCGATGCGGAAATTCGCCGTATTATTGAGGAACAGTTCGAGCGTGCACGCGCATGCATTGAAGAGGACATTGCGGGCTTGGACCGCGTGGCCGATGCGCTGCTTGAAAAGGAGCGCATCGATGGCGAATTGTTTGAACGTATTTATAAAGGGGAGAGTTTAGATACCGATCCCGTGGACAGTACGGAGGCGACAAATACCGATATTGTGGATGATGTG
>JAEZLG010000270.1 GCA_023435855.1 Bacillota bacterium
TCCTACAACATGGAACTCGTCGCAGCTAACAGAGTGGACCGAGTGACCACTGCGGTGGCGGCGCTCGAGGGCGACGCACTTCTCGCGGCCGATATGATTTCTCAAAACGGCGGCATAGATTCAGCAAAAGAGGGATATTTTCGCCTGCTCTTCAAATATAGCGCTTTTGAGGAGATCGGCGTGGCGGGCACGGACGGTGTCGTACTTTCAGTTTTCGGCAGCAGTACAGACGTAGTCGAAGAGGAATGGTTTGAAAGTGCACTTAGCGGCAACCGCGGTGTTCATGTAGGCGATGGCGAAGCAAAGCTCACCGTATATGCGCCCGTGTACAAGGACAATCTTGTAGAAGGTGTGTTTTTCGGGCGTTATAATGCCGCAGGTTTCACCGCAGGCAGACTTGGAAAACTTGAAGGACAGGATGTGCTGTTCTATCTTGTTCGTTCTAACGGTGCTTTTCTTTATGCTCCAAGTGGGCAAAAACTGTTTGATGAAAGCTATATTTCAGCCAATCGTGGTTTTTTTGCGGCACTTGAAAGCGCCTCATACCCGGGTGGCAGCTCGGCTGATTTCATTAAGGATGCTTTCGTTCAGGGGGTCGACGGGCATTTCCGCATAAAAACGCAAACCCAGGATGCATATGCGTACTATATGCCCGTAGGGCTTGATGACTGGTACGCACTCAACATTGTGGATTATGTCGCACTGAGTGAGCGAAATGCTGAGCTCGGGCGCATGGCGGTGGAGCTTTTAGCAAAGGTGCTGTTTGCGCTTCTCGTGGCGACACTTATCGTACTGTTCTATTCTTGGGCTTCCAAGCAGGAAGCCGTCAAATCCGCCGACCGCATGCATGCGATGGCAAACTCCATCCCCTGCGGAGTGCAGCAGTTTGAACCTTTGGGCAATATGGAGTTCCGCTACATAAGCGACGGTTTCTTCCAAATGTCGGGCTACAGTGAAGATGAGGTACGAAAGGTGTACTCCAACAGCTTCCTTTCCGTCATCCATCCCGATGACAGAGATCAGGTGGAAGCACTTATCCGCGGCAACCGCGATACGGAAACACCTCTTGAGCTTAAATACCGCATCATCACAAAGGACGGGCGCGTTGTTTGGATATTGAACCGCGCCACGCTCTGTGAGGATGGGGAGGGCAGCAGCTATTATCAATGCGTATGTGTGGATATAACAAGGCTCAAGCAGGTGGAGCAAAACCTTGTTTCCAAGGCGCAGATAGACCAGCTCACGGGCTTATACAACCGCGAAGCTGCACGTATGCTCATACGCGAGTTTTTCTTAGACGCTTCCAGCCGCTATGGCAGCCACGCGTTTTTTATGCTGGATATGGACGGCTTTAAAAAGCATAACGATACCTTCGGCCACGTAGAGGGCGACAGGCTTTTATGCCGCATAGCGGGTATACTTCGCTCTACATTCCGAGGTACGGATATTATTTGCAGGCTCGCGGGTGACGAGTTTGTGGTATTCATGAAAAGCGCGGAATCACGCGAGATAATCTCCGATAAAGCACAAGTCGTATTAAAGTGCGTAACGGAGCTCAAAAATTCCGAGGACATGCCGGTACCCTCCGTAAGCGTCAGCATCGGCATATCGCTTGCCCCGCAGGATGGCGGCAGCTTTGAGGAGCTTTACAAAAAGGCGGATGCGGCGTTGTATGCTGCGAAGCGAAGCGGTAAAAACCGAGCCGTATTCTCCGACGCCATGCCTGTTTTCTCGGAACAAGGCCTTTTTGACGATTCGAGTTTGTTCGATGATATCGACTGAAATGGCGGCATGCGCCGCCATTTTTATGCCCAAATATGTCTGTTTAATCGATGTTTGATTTATACGATTCGCCATTGCGGTAGTCGTCCATGATGCGGCTTAATATCTCCGCTGTGGTGGGCGGCGTCCATGTGATGGCGTTAGCACCGGCCTCAATCGTAGCGCGTATGGTCCCGTCATTCGGGCCACCTGTGGCGATGATGGCCACACTCGGATAACGCCGCCTTATGGATGCGACGATCTCCGGCGTTTTTGCAGCTGCCGATATATTGAAAATTTTTGCGCCAGCCTCAATCCGCGCATCGATATCTTCCTCCTCGGATATCACGGTGACGACAATGGGGATGTCGATGCGGGCTTTAAGCTCGCGCAAGGTATCGTTGCTCGTGGGCGCGTTTACAACGATACCCATAGCACCCTGAAACTCAGCATGCAGAGCAAGGTCTACTACCCGCAAACCCTGCGTGAGGCCTCCGCCAACACCCGCAAACACGGGGCACTCGGCAGCTTGCATGATAGCCTGCGTAATCATCGGCTGCGGGGTAAAGGGATAAACGGCAATCACAGCGTCGGCGTTGCAGTTTCTTATGATGGCAACGTCCGTAGTGAACACCAGAGATTTAATGCGTTTGCCGAAAATACGTATACCGGAACATTCGCGTATGGAGCCCGGCACCGTGAGCATCACTTTACGCAGATGGCCCTGAAACTCCGGCATTTCGCGGTGACCTGCCTCGTTCATGTTTAGCCCTCCTTAGTAGTATTGTACCCATTTTAAGGTAACGTTCCCCAAAACCCAATAGCCATTTTGTGAAAACACCGTAAATTATTGCCCCGCGTGCGAAGAGACAATTCAATCTTGCATACCTGCTGAATTTCAAGCACAATAGTGTATGAAACCCCGCAGGGCTGCATTCCCACAGGCCGTGAAATGACAATAATGATGTGCGCCAAATCGTAGAGCGAAGGTGCAAGGGTTCAACTCCCTTAAATGAATGAAAGAACAACAAAGCTTCCCCCAGCAGGTATATGCGCTCGTTTCACAAATACCGGAGGGAAAAGTGATGACTTATGGGCAAATTGCGCTGCTATTGAGAAGCCCGCGCGCCTCGCGCATTGTTGGCGGAGCGATGAGCCGCGCACCTGAAGGGATTCCATGCCACAGGGTTCTAAACCGCCTCGGCGAGCTCTCGCCCCCTCAAGTGTTCGGCCCCGGTGTGCAAAGAGAGCGACTTTTACGTGAAGGTGTAATCTTCCTTAAAAACGGGCGTGTGGATTTATCGAGCTGTGTTTGGGACGGGGAATAATTTAAAAAGTACATAACAGCAAAACAATGGACGTGTTGCAACACTTACTGTTACAACACGTCCAATGCTATAGATACTTTACGAGGATACTCAGTCTTCGACTAATTTCCCGCCGACGTCGCTGCCGATTGCCGTGACAGTGTACCCGGCAGCCTCAAGGAAGCTTCGCGCCTGCGCCCTGTCGAAGCCGTTGCCGAGCGAAAGAACGTTGAAATCGACGCCGAACTGAGCGGTAGCTACCACGAATTCGTAAGCGGTTTGGCTGGCATGAACGAAAACCGCATCGGTTTCGCCGCTGTCCTTATTCCCGGACAGATAGAAAAGTGCCATGCTGCCGTCGCTCATTTTTAAGACTTCGACGTAGCTGTGGGTTATTGTTGCGCCGCCGCGTTCCACATGCTCTTCGCTCTTGATCCAAACCTTGTTTAGATCGGCCTCACCGTTTTCCACGATGCGGTCACCGATTTCATAGGCGCCTGTTTCTTCATCTACGACATTGTCGCTGCCGAACACAATCTTTGGGCCGCTTTTTTCCACGAACGCCTTATAACCCGAGAACATTAACTCGCCTTCATGGCGTCCATCGTTGTTATAAATGTTGAGAAGGTCATACTGCACGATCATGGCGAGCGTAAGCTCCGGCCCTACAAGCTGCAGTGGTAAAAACAGGTTTTCCTGGTTGTCATAGCCGCTCACTGCATCCGAGTGAGCCGTGGACGCTTCGGTCCATTTTTCTACGATGTCGGAAAGCGATTCAATTTCTGTATCGCTCTGTGAAGGCTGGTTGGAAGGTGTATCACTTGAGCTTCCGTTTCCGGGATCGGTAACTGAGGGGATATTTTCCATAATCTCATTGATGAGGGCATCAGGCACCTTAGGCACACACCCAAAAAGCATAAGCGCGCACAGGATAAGCGCAAGAAGTATCGCGGGAACCTTTTTATGCATGTTTGTATCCTCCGTACATTCTATGATGCGGCCATAAACGGTCCGTAAAACCATTATGCGAGAGTATTGAGCGTCCGTCATCACCCAAGGGGTGATTTTAGGTGTATGAAAGCCAAAAATTCACATAAAAAGGCCTCGGAGAGCAATCCCCCGAGGCCTTGACATAAGCGATTTGGATTTACCGGAAGCGGCGAGTAAGCTTAATAGAAGCATCCTCCACCAAGGTAAAGCGCGGATTTGCCAAGCTCTTTTTCTATACGAAGCAGCCGGTTGTACTTGGCGACGCGCTCTCCGCGGCTGGGTGCACCG
>JAEZLG010000014.1 GCA_023435855.1 Bacillota bacterium
TGCTTGAAGAAATGAGCTGTGAAGGCATGGACGATATCGAATTTGATGCGCGCTTAAGGGCCTGCATGCTGAAATGGCAAAAGGCATTGGGTGAAAACACTCGCCTCGTCCAGACCGCGGTGGAAGCGTAAAATACGAAAATTAAACATAGTAAGATATCCGGTCGAAAGGCCGGATATTTTGCTATACCGTTTATGAAACCTTCCCAAATATCTTTCTGCGCTGTCAGGCAGTATGATATAATCCATACTGCCGGGTAATTATTCCAAAAGAAGGTGCAGGTATGAAAAGTTTTAAAAGCCACGCTACGGAAGCAGCCGCTATTTTATTCGGGTGCCTGCTTATGGCGCTTGGCATGGTGGTGTTTACCATTCCCAACAAGCTGGCTCCGGGCGGTGTATCAGGACTTGCTACCGCCATCGGCTTTGTGGCAAACCTCCCCGTAGGTGCGCTGTCGTTTGCGCTCAATGTACCCATACTTGTAATCGCTTGGAGGATGTTTGGGTTTAAAAACCTCATCAAGACCATTGCTGCAAGTGTTGTGTTTTCACTTTTAGTCGATCTTTTGCGCCCCTATCTGCCCGTTTACACCAACAACATCCTTCTCGCATCTGTATTGGGCGGTGCGCTCATCGGCGCGGGTGTGGGCGTGGCTTTCTCACGCGGCATCACAACGGGCGGTACGGATATGATCAGCATGATTCTACGAAAACCCTTTCCGCACATACCCGCCGGTACGCTATTAATGATTATCGACGCTATTGTAATTTTAATTGCGGTCATCATATTCAAGGATATTGAGATAGCGCTCTATTCAGGCGTCGCCATTTTTGTACAGGGTAAGGTAATTGATGCCATTATGCAGGGCATTGATTTTGCCAAAGTCATCATGATTATTACAGGAATGCCCAAGGAGATAATTGCTGCTCTCGCAGAGGCAACAGGACGAGGCGTTACCGAATTTGAGGTGCGCGGGGGTTATACCGGCGAAAAAAAGGCAATGATTATGACGGTCGTCAGGCGAAGCGAAGTCTCCGAGGCTATTAGAATTGTTAAGCAAACAGACCCTGCTGCGTTCACCATTTTGCATAACGCCACGGAGGTTCGCGGCGAAGGCTTTAAGGAGTATGATGTGCTATGACGAAAAGGCTGTATCATGAGCTGCCAAATTTGACGACCTGCCTCGCAACGGTACTTGCTTGCAAAAAAACGGAAAACGGTTACGAGATTTTGTTAAATCAAACAGTGCTTTTCCCCGAGGGCGGGGGGCAACTATCGGACGAAGGATTCTTAAACGATATTCCCGTGTTCCATGTCCGGGAGGAAGGCGAATCTGTTTTTCACGAAACGAAAACGCCGCTTGATGTTGGCAAGGAAGTTACGGTGCAGCTAAATGAAGAAAAGCGGCGCGACCACAGCGTGCAGCATACAGGCGAGCATATACTTTCGGGTGTAGCAAACACGCTTTTTAATGCTGTCAACGTAGGCTTTCATATGGCAGAGGACTATGTGACCATCGATCTCGATAAGTTCTTGGACGAGGCACAACTGACGAAGCTTGAGCGTGAGGCAAACCGCGCTGTGCAAGCGAATATGCCCGTCACCGTTTCTATAGTGGACGAGCATGCGCTCGAGCACTTGAAACTACGTAAACAAGCCAAGGGGTTAACGGGCGACATACGCATTGTGGAGGTAAACGGCGCGGATTCGTGTACCTGTTGCGGCACGCATACCGCAACAAGCGGTGAGGTAGGGATCATTAAAATCACCGCAGCCGCCAAATATAAGGGCGGAACGCGGATATGGTTTGCATGCGGTATGCGCGCGGTGTACGCTTCCCGCAAGGAACATGAGATTCTCGATCTGCTTGCACGTAGGTTCAGTACCAAGGCAGAGGATGTGCCGGACGCCGTACAAAAACAGTTTGACGAGCATGCGACGCTTCGCGCGGAGTTGAAAAAGCGCACAGAAACCCTATTTTCGATGCAGACGGAGACGCTTCTACAAAGCGCTGCGACCGTGAAGGGCATAAAGGTTGTGGTGCATACGGTGCAGGGTTTCTCGGCACAGGAACTTAGATCGTTCTCGGAAAAGCTCCTCGCAGGCGGGAAAACCGTAGCTGCTATATTCAGTGTTAACGGCGGGAATGTAAACTACTTTCTCGCCCGAAGCACAGACGTTAACTTCAGCATGAAACAAGCGTGCGATGCCGCGAATGCTCTGTTTTCCGGCAAGGGCGGCGGGCGCGACGACAGTGCGCAGGGAAGCGCTCCCTATACGGGCGAAAGCGTGTTTACGGATGCCGTTTCCCAATATCGAGAGTATCTATTACGTGCCGTATCCTAACTGTATTTGACAAGTATCTTAGTATAGCGGTGCGAATTAACGAAACATGGAGGTGCACTATGAAACGAACCATCGCTTCCGTTTTGCTCGCCGCTATCCTATTCCTTTTTGTCGGTTGCGGCGCAATGCAGGAAACAGATAATAAGGAACATACCACAGACATTAAGGATTCCCCGGCGGCCGTTACGGCATCGCCGAGTCCCACGACTGCGCCGACACCCGTTCCCACGCCTACGCCAAAGCCAAACTATGTTATCGATTCCTTGTTTACCATCGTGTGCGAAGACTCTGTAAACATGCGCACGGAGCCGACTTCCAAGGCGGAACTTGTGGCGGAGGTCATAAGCGGCGAACAGGTGCAGGTAATCTCCTATACGGAGCGTTATGCCGAGGTGAAGGTAATTTCCACGGGGCAGACCGGCTACATCATTGGAGGTTATCTCAAACCCGAGGAGGATGTACTTGGCTTTACATACGTAACAGCACCATTTGGCGGAACCGATACCGTGCCGTTTAACTATACCTACGAGCAGATGCAATCAGATATCGAGAAGCTCACCGCCGCGTTTCCCGATAAACTGACGATAGAATCGGCCGGGAAGTCTGTAGAAAAAAGGGAGCTTTCCGTGCTTGTGCTCGGCGATATAAATGCCAAACATCACATATTCGTACAAGGTGCCATCCACGCGCGCGAGCATATGACGGCGCTTCTTTTAATGGCTCTTGCGGAGAAATGGCTAAATGACGGCCTCCCGTATCCGGATATTTGCATGCACATAATGCCTATGAGCAACCCCGACGGCGTCACGCTCAATCAGACGCTGAAATTCAATAAGACAGTACAGGCCATTTATTTTAACGACGGCGCAACAGGGCGAAGCACGCTCACGGGCGACCTTTACCTTACCGAGTGGAAGGCAAATATAAACGGTGTGGATCTCAACCGTAATTTTGACGCTATGTGGGACCGCGTGAAAACATGTCCGGCTCCGTCATTTTCCGATATCCGCGGGGAAAGTGTATAAAGCGAGCCCGAGACCAATGCGCTTGTTTCCTATACGAAAAAGTATGACTTTGATGCGACTGTGAGCTACCACTCGACAGGCAGCATGATCTATTGGGAATTCGGTCCCAATTCACCCGTAAACGAAGCCTCCTTAAGCCTTGCACAGGCCGTTTCTTTAATATGTGCCTATAAGCTTGAGGATGACGACGGCTCCTCCTTCGGCGGCTATAAGGACTGGGCAAGCTACAAAATGAATATCCCGTCCCTTACTATAGAGATTGGTACACGCGCAGCACCCCTCCCCGAAAACGAGTTTTACAACATATGGCTCCGCAACCGAGATGTGTTTTCTGCCATCGCGAAGTGGGTAACGGATAACAGGGATTAACCGAAAAACGAATGGCCAATTGTGAAAAATATCTTGACAAACGTATTGCTGGTGCATATAATATGTAAGGCAAAGCAGAGGCGTCCCGCTTCTCACCCGCCGGCGATTTGTCAGGCGCGGTAAATTTGGCAAACAACACAGTATAACATGTATGTGTTTGATTGTATAGCGGGTGCTTTTGCACGCGCTATATTATTTTATATGGAGGTGTCCGTTATACCCAAGGATGAACTTCTGATCAATGAGGAGATCCGCCACAAGGAAGTCAGGCTCATCGATGATAAGGGAAACCAGCAGGGCGTTGTAGCCCTCGATGTTGCGATGAGAATGGCGGAAGAAGCAGAACTCGACCTGGTTGAGATTGCGCCGCAGGCGACGCCGCCTGTATGCAAAATCATGGACTACGGCAAGTATCGCTTTGAGCAGGGCAAGCGCGAGAAAGAACAGCGCAAGAACCAGAAAATCGTTGAACTGAAGGAGATTAGGCTTTCAGCCACCATCGACGTGCATGACATGGAAGTAAAGTCCAAAGCCTGTACGAAGTTTCTTCAGAACGGCGATAAGGTGAAGGTCTCTATCCGTTTCAGAGGCCGTCAGGCAAGGCATGGCGACATCGGCCTTGATGTAATGAACACGTTCTACGAAATGGTCAAGGACCATGCTGCGATTGATCGCCCTGCAAAACAGGAAGGCCGCAACATGTTCATTATATTCACCCCCAAAACTAACTAAAAAACACGACAGGAGGAAACCCCCCATGCCCAAGATCAAAACCCATAGGGGCGCTGCGAAAAGGTTCAGCCTTACCAAGTCCGGCAGGATCAAGCGCGGTAAGGCGTACAAAAGCCATATCCTGACCAAGAAAACCACCAAACGTTTACGCAGTTTGCGGCAGACCGGCTACATCGCCGATTGCGAGGCCAGGAAAATCCGCGAGCTGATTCCGTATAAGTGAGAAGGAGGAAATGAACCATGGCCAGGATTAAAAGAGCAGTCAATGCCGTTAAGAAACGCCGCAAGGTGTTTAAGCTCGCCAAGGGTTACTGGGGAGCCAAGAGCAAGCAATATCGCGCCGCGTCGCAGCAAGTCATGAAGTCCATGGCTTACGCGTATGTTGGCCGTAAGCTGAAAAAACGCGAATACCGTCAGCTCTGGATCGCCCGTATCAATGCAGGCGCAAGGCTCTGCGGCATGAACTACAGCCGCCTAATTAACGGTTTAAGGCGTGCGGGCGTGGATGTGAACCGCAAGGTTCTCGCAGATTTGGCAATCTTTGATATGAAAGCATTCAAGGAACTCGCCGAAGTCGCAGCAAAAGCGCTTGAAGCGTAAAAACACAGCTAAGTAGAAAGAGCGCAGGCAAATGCCCGTGCTCTTTTTGTTTTTCATAGGTTCAATGCCCCTAACTTAAGGCATTAAGAAAAGCTCTTTTATCTACCACGACAAAGGGTTTTTATCAATAGGAATCTGGAGGGGTGTAAAGCTCAGTTCCGCTTTTTTTTATTGCAATAAAGTCAGTAATCGGCTGATCGAGGGG
>JAEZLG010000038.1 GCA_023435855.1 Bacillota bacterium
AGCAAGTAGTAAACAAAGCACAGTTGCTGCAGACTTTCGCATAGAAATACCCTTTCAAGTAACAATATTTGTAAGAATGGGTGCTATGCGTAAACGGCAACATGCGGCTGCCGGCTTACGATTGCACCGCTTTTTACTCTACCACGGCGGTATTGCTCCGTCAACCGCATTGCACCCTATTACGAAATCCTGTATAATACTACATGAAAATTAAGGAAAGCAGCTTGTTCCGCGATTTTCAAGCATCATGTGCCCGGTTATTTTTTGAGGGCGCGGGAAGCTGAGGTAAGGATAAAGTTGGCAGTAAAACGCAGAAGAAAGCGGAGGCGCACGACCGCTCCGCAGGTTATCATCATACTTGTACTCTTCATCGTAGCGCTCGTATTGGGAGCGGTATTGCTGTTTCGATCCTGTACGCCCGGTACCCCAGAGGATCCATCCGCAACACCGGGTAGTATTTTCGATAGTTTATTCCCCACGCCCGCACCTACATTTACACCCGTACCTACGCCAACGCCGGAGCCCACCCCCACGCCCATACCCGATCCGACGAGTGCTGAGGGTACGACTGCCGATGACTTTGGGCTTGAAACGGAAATAGAGCTTAACGGCGCGGCTATTTCCTCCTACTCTCGTGATACGAGCCTGACATTTGGCGATCCTTCAAACTACACTGCACTTGAGGGTATCATAACCTTCCGCGGCAACAATTTCCGCGATGCGCCCGCCTACGGCTCAGCCGGTGCGGTAGAGGAAAAGAAGCTCGAAATCGTTTGGGAAAAAGATATTCCGGGGAGCATATCCAAAAGCGGCGACGGCACCTGGTTTGGCTGCGGTTGGACGGGGCAGCCTCTTATCGTGCGCTGGCCTAGCAAAACGCGCAACATCATGAACCTCTACGACAGCGCCAAGCAAAAAGACGGCCTTGTGGAGGTAATCTACGCTACAGAAAACAGCTACATCTACTTTTTAGACCTTGAAAGCGGCGATTTCACGCGCGATAAGGTCAACGGCAAGTGGACGTTTAAAGGCGCGGGCAGTCTTGATCCGCGCGGTTATCCTCTGCTCTATGTAGGTGCAGGCGATGCAGGCCCCAACGGCCCCGCCGAAAATATGATCATAAGCCTCATAGACGGCAAAAAGTTATATTCCTACGGTGCCAACGACCCATACTCACTCAGAAGCTTCCGTGCGTTTGACGCAGCTACGCTTGTACACGCAGCTACGGATACCGTCACCTATGCATCAGAATCAGGCATCATCTACCAGATGAAGCTCAACACCGTATACGATGAGGCGGCGGGCACCATATCGGTTAATCCCTCCGACATTCTCAAGTGGCGCTATACAACCAAGCGCTCCCGTGATAATGGCTCAAGCGCATACTGGCTCGGGTTTGAATCGAGCCCCATCATATGGCGGAATTTCATGTATGTGACCGATAATGCGGGCGACCTTTTCTGCATCGACATCAATACCATGGAGGTTGTATGGATGCAGGATGTATGGGATGATACCAATTGCACGCCGGTATTTGAAATCGACGAGGAGACGGGCGAATGCTCTATCTACGTCGGCACATCACTCCATTGGACCGCGGACTCGAATAACGCAGGCCGCATCCCCTTCTGGCGCATCGACGCGCTCACGGGCAAGGTGGTTTGGGAGGCAGAAGGTTATCGTGTGACACGAAGCGGCAATATATCCGGCGGCATACAGGACACCGCTGCTTTGGGCAAAAACAACTTAAGCGACCTTGTATATGTTGCCTACGCCCGCACGGCGGATACCGAAACCCGTGGAGTGCTTGTCGCCTACGACAAGGCAACCGGCGAAGAGCGCTGGGTTAAAAACCTTGATGCCTACTCATGGTCCTCCCCCATCATCCTTTATGACGACAACGGAGATGGCTATGTAGTGGAGTTTGACTCCGCGGGCATGTGCTACCTATTTGACGGCAGAACAGGAGGGCTGCTTGACAAGTTGGAACTCGAAGGCAATTTTGAGGCGAGCGCCGCTGCGTTTGACGACATGATCGTAATCGGCTCCCGCGCCTCACGCATATATGGGATAAAACTCAAGTAACATTTTTTAGTCATGAACACCTTTAACCCCGCATAGGAAGAGAAATATGCGGGGTTGTTTTTTATGTGCAGTAAGCAAATAAACCTCGGCACAACCTCTCGAAAGGTATGTATATGCTTGACGAACGGTTCAACATCGGCATGGCTTTTTTGCTGCTCGCGGCAGGCGTGTATTTTAGCTACATCACGCACTTTTTTCAACTGACGCATTTCATAAATGCACTTCTTGCGCCGTTTCGCCGCAGGGTAAACAAGAGCGGCATTTCCCCTTTTCGCGCGCTTTCTACAGCGCTTGCGGGTTCTGTGGGCACAGGCAACATCGCAGGGGTGGCGAGCGCCATCGCCATAGGCGGCCCGGGTGCTGTGTTTTGGATGTGGGTGAGCGCGATGTTTGGCATGGCTACGAAATTTGCTGAGGTCGTGCTCGCACTTCATTACCGCGAGCGCGGCACGGATGGTGAAATTAAGGGCGGTGCTATGTATTGCATCGTGCGCGGCATGGGGGAAAATTGGCGCTGGCTTGCGGGGGCGTTTTGCATGTTTGGGATGCTCGCCTCCTTCGGCGTCGGCAACATGGTGCAGGTAAACACCATTTCATCCGCGGTGAACGAAGCCGTATTCTCATTTTTCCCCGATGTATCAAAAACTGCCGTCAACCTTACCGTGGGAATTTTGGTCGCAGCACTGGTGGGAGTTGTTACATTCGGCGGTGCAAAGCGCGTGGGTGCTTTTGCGGAAGTGCTGATGCCGTTTATGAGTATACTCTATATTGCGGCGACGCTTCTTGTGATTGTGCCGAATGCCAATAAGCTTTTCACCGTTATGTCAGAAATTATGAAAGCTGCGTTTGGCGGCATGCGCCCGGCTCTTGGCGGTATTGGCGGGTTCACAGTTGCGCAGGCGTTTAAATACGGCATGCAGCGTGGCGTATTTTCAAACGAAGCGGGCCTTGGTTCCGCGCCCATCGCGCATGCCGCGGCAGAAACCAAAAATCCCGTCGAACAGGGCATGTTGGGCATTATAGAGGTGTTTATCGACACCATTGTAATCTGTAGCCTTACGGCGTTTATGGTGCTTGTATCGGGCACAATCATACCTTACGGCGACGCAAACGCCAACGGCATGGAGATTGCAGCAAAGTCTCTGGCTACCGCCGCCGGCTCGCAGGGCGCAGGGGTTTTTCTGGCAGCATCGGTACTTTTGTTTGCGTTTTGCTCTATTTTGACATGGTCTCTTTATGGGACACGCTGCGCAGAGTTTTTATTTAAGGAGCGTGGTGCGTTCTTCTTCAGAATCGTTTTTTTGTGCGGCGTAATCATAGGCGCATCGCTTGAAGCATCGCTCGTTTGGCGACTCGGGGAAACACTTAATTCGCTTATGGCGATACCGAACCTCATCATGCTCGTCACGCTTGCACCAGTCGTCGTAAAGGAGGTACGTTCCTACAAAACGCTTTTAAAATAACTTCCCCGCAACAGGTATAGCGATAAAAATTACATGTTGTGGTATAATACCCAAACAGGCGGCAAAGAGCCGTGAATTCACCGAAAACATGAGGGCTGTATGGAGCACAAAATCAACGGAAATACCCAAGGTGTAAGAGCGTCTTTGCTGGAGCAAATTGCGCTCCTTTACGATTTGAAAATGAACCAGGACGAGTTTGCCTCGTTTGAGCTTTTGCAGCTGATGGCGGAGTTTACAGCGCGCATGGGCAGGGAGATTTCCGTGTATATATCGCGTGACGGGCGCGTGGCGGACGTATCCTTAGGCGATACGGGCAAGGTCGTTATGCCAACGCTTCGGCTCGTGCGAAATGAGGACAGGTTAAGTGGCGTCAGGTGTATCCACACTCACCCCAACGGCGACTCGCGTCCGTCGGGCGTGGACCTTGGCACATTAAGGAGCAGCCGACTTGACAGCATGGCATCCTTGGGTGTAAGCCCGGATGGGAAACCGCTGTCTCTTTATGCGGCGTTTTTGGGCGAAATGGAAAACAACGAGCGCACCGTGGAGCTCTATGGGCCGCTTAGGCCGTACAAACTCCCCAATGCGCTTCTCATGCAGGAAATAGTAAATGCAGATGCGCGGCTTAAATCGAGCACCAAGGAGGTGCTTGAAGCAAAACCTCAGCGTGCGGTACTCGTGGGCCTTGATACAAACGGCGGCTTCGACTCCATGGCGGAATTAAAGGAGCTTGCGATAAGTGCGGGTGCACAAGTTGTTGGGCAGTTTACCCAAAAGCGCAAGGATATCGATAATGCCACCTACATAGGCTCCGGCAAGGCAGATGAGCTTTCCCTCTCCGCGAGTGAACTTGAGGCTGATCTAATCATATTTGACGATGAGCTCAGCGCCATTCAGGTACGAAACCTGGAAAACGCAACGGGCACGGCTGTGATTGACCGCACAACGCTCATACTCGATATTTTTGCAGCGCGCGCACAGTCGCGCGAGGGCAAGCTGCAAGTAGAGCTCGCCCAGCTTAAGTACAGCCTACCGCATCTTCTCGGGCAGGGCCGCACACTATCGCAGCAGGGCGGCGGTATCGGCACAAGAGGCCCCGGCGAGCGCAAGCTTGAGATTGATCGCCGAAGGATCAAGCGGCGTATTTACGAACTGCAGCAGGAACTGAATGAAATAGAAAAACAGCGCGGTTTGCGGCGCGAGCGACGCGAGAAGAATAAGATTCCCCTCATCGCACTCGTTGGCTATACCAATGCCGGCAAATCCAGCCTCCTCAATGCAGTTTCGGGCGCGGGCGTGCTCGCGGAAGATAAGCTATTTGCTACGCTCGACCCCGTGGTGCGGCAGGTGGAGCTCACAAGCGGCGTACCGGTTTTATTCTCCGACACCGTGGGATTTATCAGCAAGCTCCCCCACGACCTTGTGGACGCGTTTCGCTCAACCCTCGAGGAGGTGAAAGAAGCCGACCTTGTGCTCCATATAATCGACGCTTCTTCACAGGAGCTTAAGGCGCAAAAAGCAGTGGTCGAGGACGTACTTGCAAGCCTTGGTGCACTCGACACGCCGCGCATCGATGTCTACAATAAAATCGACAAGCTTAAAGAAAAGCCAACTCCACGAGACGGTACGGCGTATATCAGCGCTTCAAGCAGTGAGGGCATAGAAGAGCTCATGCAAATGGTAGAGCATAAGCTTAGCGCTTCACGCCAAAGGGTGGAAGTTTTAATCCCCTACGGTAAATACGAGGCGATATCGCTTATACGCGCGGAAGGTAAGCTGTTAAACGAAGAACACGCAGAGGAAGGTACCAAGGTAACGGCGCTTCTCGACGAGAAGACATTATGGAAGCTTAAAAAGCTGCTTGAAGGATAACAATGGGAGGAAATGTTATGTGGCCCGTTATCGCGATCATCGTTGCAGTTGCGGTTGCACTGGTTAACGTATGTTCGGTGAACTGGGTTTACTTTGATGCGGAGCGTCGCGGACTTGATGCCAAAAGATGGCGGCGTATAGCGTTTTTGGTACCGGGCGGAGTATTTTACTACCTCATTACACGGCAAAAGGACAACAGCTTATTCTAAGAGCCTATTATAACAAAGAGCCGGATCTTTACGGATCCGGTTCTTTACTATTAAAACTCTCTTTTACTATAAGCTTTAGAGGAAATTCGGTAGGACAGATACATTGCGGCAAGCCAGACTGCGATTAGGAGAACGGAGGTTATCATTGGGTTTACACGGCTCCATGTATAAATGGAAGCAAAAAATGCATCCAGCTGCTCCTGGAATAGATTGTAGGAAAGTATAACGACGGGGATTATAAGGAATGGGAGAACACCCAGCAGCTTTGCTTTAGCGTAGCCGAGGCGAAAAAACAGCGGAAGCTGTATGGCCTGCACGAAGGTAATAAACGCAAGGCCGATGCATAATTCGGCAGTATGCTGCGCCCAATCGACGGTAGCTTCTTTAAATACGCCTGCGAGTGCAGCAATCGCCGTCGCAACAAGCCCAACAAAAAGATCAGCAGAAAACGCAAACAGATACCTGCCGAGCACAACGCTTTGCCTTTTAATGGAGAGAGTTGCATACAGCGCGTCAATGCCGTTTTGCTCGCCCACCGCAAACGGATAACTCGCAAATATCGCACCGAAACCCATTAACAAGAACATCACGGATACACCGCCATCCGTAAAAGACACGAAAAAAATCGGCATGAGTAAAAGTATGAGCAGGTTCTTCCACGTGAGATACGGCTTAACGGTAATTACATCAAGCTTTAAAAAGCGCAACGCCTGTTTCATAACTTGCTTGCCTCCTTGTTCATGAAAACAATCAGTTCCTCAAGTGACACAGCCTCCGCATTTACACCGCGTGGCAGTTCCTTAAGCCTTACAGTCTCCGCGAGCGCCTCAAAACCCGTTGAATAATTCCTCAAACCGATAAGCATCCCCTTCGGAATTTGTTGAAGCTCCTTTTTGCCACCCTTTACGATTGCGTACTTTTCCATAAGCTCCTCCTTCAACCCCGTAAACACGATCTCGCCGTTTAGGATAAAACTTATATAGTCCGCGATTTTTTCAAGGTCGGAAGTGATGTGTGTGGAATAGAGCACCGAGTTTTGCTCATCCTCCACGAACTCCAACAGAAGCTCGCACAGCTCGGCTCGCGCAACGGGATCCAGCCCGCTAGTGGGTTCATCTAATATCAAAAGTTTCGCTGAGTTTGAAAGCGCAACCGCAGTCATGAGCTTCATCTTCATGCCTCGCGATAGCTCCTTGAGTTTTTTATTTTTCGAAATGTGAAAGCGCCTCAAATAACCATCATACGCTGCTGCATTCCATTTTGAATAAAAGGGGGCGACAGCCTTCTCCACATCCGCCACTGTCCAATCATTCACGTAAAACGGTGCGTCCATCACAACACCTACGCGGTCATTGAGCATGACGTCATTGTCCTTTGTGTTCTTACCCAGCAAAGTGATTTCACCCGACTCATAGCCAACCATGTTAAGGATCGATTTGATGGTTGTGGTTTTACCTGCGCCGTTTGGGCCTACAAAACCCATGATATAACCTTTCGGCAGCGCAAAGCTCACGTTTTTGAGAGCGAATTCTTTATAGCTTTTGTTGAGGTTTTTGATATTAAGAGCATCACTCATTTTCATCCTCCAAATAGAGAAGTTTCAGCATTTCAAGTACTTCATCTTTTTTAACACCGCCGGATTGCGCAGCCAGTATCGCTTCTAAAAGCCCTTGTTCCACCTTTTTTAAAGCGTTTTCCCGCGCGAGCTCTCTATTTTGCGGCAAAACATAGCAGCCCTTCCCTTGCACGTTCACCACAAATCCCTCCGCCTCAAGGTCGCTGTAAGCGCGCGAGGTGGTGATGACGCTGATCTTTAGGTCGCGCGCAAGCTGTCGTATGGAGGGCAAAACATCGTCCTCCCTAAGCTCACGGGTGAAAATAGCATCCTTAACCTGCGCCTTAATCTGCTCATAGATGGGCAACGCACTGCGGTTTGATACGATGATTTTCAATTACTCACCCCTTTTTATAAACACTTATATACAGTATAAACACCATAGACATTTTGTCAAGCGCTTTCCTCAGAAAAAATAATGTTACTTATTAAGTATTATTTCTTTAATTATACTTTACAAGTACATGCTTTTATAATATAATTTCCAAAACAATCCAAAAGGAGAATGCTATGCCTAAGACGAACGCGGTAAACGATACGCTCAAGCTGCCGCTTGCGGAGGAGTTCGATTCAGATCTTGCAGCGCTATTGCAAGACGGCGAAGTGATGGAAAGCATCACCATCGCGGCGATGGACCTTGACAACATCTTAGCTGTAAATGACCGGTACGGATACGCCGAAGGCGACGCGATGCTCATTGCCGCAGGGCGGTATTTTCTCGAGCAGCTGCCGGAGGGTGCAAAGCTTTACCGCTATGCAGGGGATATGTTCACGATCCTCTTTGCGCCCGGTACGGAAAAAGAAGAGGCTTTCTTACAAATGGAACAGCTTCGTAAAAACTACCCCGTTGCGACGCACGACGGCGTAAAGCAGACCATAACCATCGGCATTGCCACAGCGCCCGAGGATGGCGCCAGAGCCACAGAACTTATGTCAAAAGCGGACGGTGCGCTGTACCGCGCCAAGGTTAACGGACGCGACCGCGTCTGCCTTGCACGCGAGGAAAAAATGGTTACAAAGACCTCGCACTACACGGTGGATCAGCTGCAAAGACTCACCAAGCTCTCAAAGCGAGAGGGTGTTGGGGAAGCCGTACTTTTGCGCGAAGCGCTCAATGCTCTTTTGAAGAAATACGAAGTTTAAGTGCACTCCGCTACCCTATGGTACTTTATAACGCATACATAGAAATGCAAAAAAGGGCTTTTAGCCCTTTTTTGTATAGCATGTAAGGTTTTAATGCTCCCGTGATGCCGCCGGTCGGAAGCCCCCCGAAGCCCCAATGCCCGTTAAGACGATCGGGAAACATATTAGGATAAGCGTAAACACTGGTAAATAGAAGCTGCCCGACGCATCATACAATAACCCCAAAAACGCAGGCACCGGCGCGGCCAAAGTATAGCCGATACAATGGGAAAATGCCGATATAGAGGAGGTCTCCTGCGGGTCCTTGCCTTGCATTGCAATTGAAGTAAGCGCATAGCTAAAGCAAAGCCCGCTCGCAAGCCCCAACAGCACCACACTCAATACGCGCTGCCAGAAAGGCATTACGCCTTGCAGTAAAACCAGGAAACCGGAAAGGTAGATTGCCCCGCTGATAAAAGACAATAAGCCTCTTTTTTTCGGGAAGCGCTGCATCAATACGGGCATAAGGAAATTTGTAAAAACGCCTACAAGCTGCATCAGAAGCATTAAAAAGCCCGCTTCCTCTTTTGTTGCGCCGCGCTCGACCAAAATGGACGGAAGCCAAGCGATCAAGCAGAAAAACACGGAGGACTGAACCCCCATAAAAAGCGCAATAAACCAATTGATCTTGCTCTTTGCGGTTTTAATAAGCGTCATGCCCTTCGTCTGCTGCCGATTAACGAACCCTTGCTTTGCTGCAAGCAGCCACAAAAAAACCGCGATTACGGGAAGAACGGCAAAGGAAGCAAGCGCGTTGCTCCAACCGCCCAGTAAGCTTGAAAGCGGTACGGCAAAACCCGAGGACAATGCGGACATAAAATTCATGGACATGGAATAAGTACCCATCACAACGCCTATCTTTTCACGGTAATTCGTACGTATGAACACAGGCATAACTACATTGAGTATGCCCAGCCCAAGACCGATCAGGCATGTTCCGAATAGTAAGCCGCCCATCCCCAAATAGGAGCGCAGCAAAACGCCTAAAAAAGACAGCGCGAGGCAGGAGCAAATGAGCACTTTATCACTAAATTTGTTTAAGAGCTGGCCGGAAAAAGAAGATACAATACCGAAAAGCAGCAAAGGGATTGTCGTAAGAAGCCCCGCAAAGCCCGAACTCAAATCAAGAGTTGCCTTGATTTGGGAAACGAGAGGCCCTACCGGGCTTATGGGGGAGCGCATGCTGAAACATACCAACACGAGTCCTAAAATAATCGTAGCATCTCTCTTGCTTTTCAACTGCATCCTAAATATGCCTCAATACCTCTTACTATTTATACAATGATTATACATCTTAACATCATAAGGTCTATCGATATATTTCGCAATAC
>JAEZLG010000071.1 GCA_023435855.1 Bacillota bacterium
GGCAAGGTACTCATTGCCCCGGATGACGTGGGTGATGGCCATGGTATGGTCGTCCACGACGTTTGCAAAATTATAGGTAGGCATTTTGTCGGCTTTTATGAGCACCTGGTCGTCAAGGTCCGCACAATCCACGGCAATATGGCCGTAGATGAGGTCGTCAAAAGATGCCTCACCCGAGGCGGGCACATTCTGGCGGATGACATAGGGCGTACCTGACATAAGCTTTTTTTCAATCTCGTCCGTGCTCAAATGCAGACAGTGCTTATCGTATTTAAAGGTTTCCCCGCGTTTGGAGGCTTCCTCGCGGCGTGACTCAAGCTCCTCGTTGGTGCAAAAGCAGCGGTACGCATGGCCTGTTTTTATAAGCTCCTCGGCATAGGGCAGATACATTGCTTTACGCTCGCTTTGCACATATGGACCGTACGCGCCGCCAACGTCTGGGCCTTCGTCCCAAGTGAGGCCGATGCCCTTGAGCGTGCTGTAAATAACATCCGTGGCACCCTCCACATAACGGTTTTGGTCGGTATCCTCGATACGGAGTATGAACTTGCCTCCGGATTTGCGCGCAAACAGATAGGTATACAGCGCGGAGCGCAGGTTACCAAGGTGCATATACCCCGTGGGTGAAGGTGCAAAGCGCGTGCGAACGGTGGACATGGTTATGTTTCCTCCATCATCGTTTGTATCAAGCGGCAGAATTGCCGCATATGCCGCGGTTATTTGCCGGGCTTGAAGCTATCCTTAAGGTCTACGGCGCGGTTGAAGACCGGCGCGGTTACGGTATGGTCGGGATCGGCACAGAAATAGCCAACGCGCATAAACTGGAAGCGGTCGCTTTCTTTTGCGTTTGCGAGCGCGTGCTCCACATAGCCGTGCTTAATTACGATGGAATTGGGGTTGAGTCGGCTTATAAAATCCTTCTTCGCGTCCTTTTCCTCATCACCGTCCTCCGCTGAAACATCCTCCTCATAATCGAGAAGCAAAGGCTCATACAGGCGGAATTCCGCTTTAACCGCTTCTGCTGCGCTCACAAAATGGAGCGTTCCCTTTACCTTACGCTCGCTCTCGCCGCTTTTTGTTAAGGGGTCGTAGGTGCAGTAAACGGCGGTAACATTGCCGTTTTCATCCTCTTCATGCCGTACGTACTTTACGATGTACGCGCCTTTCAGGCGCACCTCGCCGCCCGGCTTGAGGCGGAAATATTTGGGAGGCGGATTGGCGCTAAAGTCTTCGCGTTCGATGAAAAGCTCGCGCGAAAACAGGACCTTTCGGCTGCCCATATCCGGGTTACCCGGGTGATTTTCAAGCTCGATCTCCTCGATTTTACCTTCTTCGTAGTTTTCTACAACGAGTTTTATGGGATCCAGCACAGCCATCATGCGGGGTGCTTTTACGTTGAGGTCCTCTCTGAGACAATGTTCGAGCATGGCGGTATCCACTACGGAATCCGCTTTTGCAACACCCGCACGGGTCAAAAAGTCCTTGATGGACTCGGCGGTGTAGCCGCGGCGGCGTAAACCGCACAGTGTAGGCATGCGTGGGTCATCCCAGCCGCGTACATGCTTTTCTTCAACAAGACGCCTTAAATAGCGCTTGCTCATAACGGTATTGGTGAGGTTTAATCGCGCAAACTCAATTTGACGGGGACGCGGATCAAACTCGCACTGCTCGGTCACCCAGTCGTAAAGCGGCCTATGCGCCTCGTACTCGAGCGAGCAAAGCGAATGCGTTATACCCTCAAGAGCATCCTGTATGGGGTGCGCAAAATCGTACATGGGGTAGATGCACCACTTATCGCCCGTGTGGTGGTGTGATACATGCAAAATGCGGTAAAGCGCCGGATCGCGCATGTTGATGTTGGGGGATGCCATGTCGATTTTAGCGCGCAATGTATATGTGCCGTCTTCAAACTCGCCTTTTTTCATACGCTCAAAAAGGTCAAGGTTTTCGTCAATCGGTCTGTCTCGCCAGGGGCTGTTTTTACCGGGCTCGGTGAGCGTGCCGCGGTAAGCGCGCATCTCGTCTTTTGTAAGCGCGTCCACATAGGCAACGCCCTTTTTAATGAGTTTTACCGCGAGATCGTAGCAGGTATCAAAATAATCGGAGCCGTTTAGGAGCTTATCCCATGTAAAGCCCAGCCATTTTATGTCGTACTTGATGGCGTCTACGTATTCGACATCCTCCTTAGTCGGGTTGGTGTCGTCAAAACGAAGATTGCATTTGCCGCCGAATTTTTCCGCAATGCCAAAGTCAATCCACAGCGCTTTCGCGTGGCCGATATGTAGGTAACCGTTCGGCTCAGGAGGGAAACGGGTTTGGATGCTGACTCCTTTTTGCGCGATGTCTTGTTCCACGATTTCCTCGATAAAGTTTTTCGGAGCCCTAAGAAGTTCTTCCATGCTTCCACGCCCTTTCTAAAGCCTATTTTGTACTATTACTCCGGCAGTAAACATTCGGGAATCCATCCTTGTCTTTTTGCCGCCACTCGGCGTTGTCCTCCTTGAGCGGGCGCTCCGAGCCCGCCTGCGTCGTCCGCCTTGATTGGCGGCAAAAATCCTTCGGCTATTTTTCCCGACTGTTTACTGCCGGAGTAATATCTCATTATGAGGTCGACAACATCCGGTGTCAAGAAAATGCTGCCATTTTTGCCGGTTGGGTTACAGCGCGGCAGCTTCTATTTTAATCCGTACGAGCGTATTCCCACGGCTTGCGAGAAACCGCATCAGATCTTCCGGTTTAATAGCGAGCGACGCATCGGAAACACAAGGGTGCATGCAAACATAGGGATAGCTTAAAACGTCCTCATCCACCACAACATTGACAACGCGCTTTTCATCAAACAATAGTCCCAGCGCCGTAACCGCCCCGGGTTCTAAGTTCAGCATCGTCTTAAGCTGTTCGGGTGTCCCAAAGGATAGCCGCGCCACGCCGAGCTTTTTACTCACCTCGGCAGTCCGGAAGCTCTTATGGCCGTCCATGAGCACGAGGTAGAAAGCCGTACCCTGCCGGTTCACTAAAAATAGGTTTTTCATGTGGCACGCGCCGATTTCCTTGCCGATATCCTCGCAATCCTCCATCGTACGAGCTGCCTCATGCTCGTAGCGCACAAAGGGGATATTCAGTTTATGGAGCGTCTGCTCGGATAATAAATCGCGTTTATCACGCATGTTTTTCTCCTTATTTGTGATACGGTTCGTTGTTCAGTATTTTAAAAGCCCTGTAAATTTGCTCTAATAACATCACGCGGAATAGCTGATGAGAAAAAGTCATCTTAGAGAAGCTTAAAAGATAATCCGCACGCTTTACTACCTCGTGGCTTAATCCTAAGGACCCGCCTATGAGAAATGCAAAGCTGCCTCGTCCTTCGTTCATAAATGACTGCATCATATCCGCAAGCGCGGGTGAGGAAAGCTCTTTTCCTTCAATGGCAAGCGCAACGACAAAATCGTTTTTGTCGAGCTTCAAGAGCATTCGCTTGCCTTCCTCGGCTTTCACCTGTTCGCGCTGCGCATCGCTTAGCTTTTCGGGAGCCTTTTCGTCCGCTACCTCAATCATTTCAACACTCGCATAACGCGAAAGCCGCTTTACAAATTCCGAAACGGCATCCTCATAAAAGCGCTCCTTAAGCCTTCCCACGCAAATAACGCGAATCGTCATACTTACCTTAACCTACTTCGTATCGCCCTGTAAGGCGGTCGCGGTGCGCGACGGTCAGCTCGAAGTTTGCGTCCGAAATATCCTCGGCGCGCAGTATCTCGCGCACGGTTTCGAGCGCGAGTTCCTCCAAATTATTATCGAGGCTCAAATGCCCTAAAATGGCATGCCGCAAACCTTTTAAGTACAGCTTCGCTAGCGCCCTGCCTGCACATTCATTGGAAAGATGCCCGACATCCGAGAGTATGCGGCGCTTGAGTACATACGGATACCTGCCTGATTTTAACATGTTGACATCGTGGTTGGCCTCTATCATAAGAAGGTCTGCACCCTCGACAGCGTCCAACAGGCACGGCTCCGCAGCGCCTATATCCGTCATTACGGCAAGGCGCTTCCCGTTAAAGTCAATGCGGTAACCAACGGATTCAAGCGCATCGTGCGGGGTCTTAAACGGGGTGATGTTTACGTTTTGAATGTAAAAATCTCGGTTGGTCTCGAACACGCGCACGTTTCGAGGTGCGATATTGCCAACACATGGCCGCATGCCCTCCCAGGTTCCCCTATTGGCATAAATAGGCACATCGTACTTTCGCGAAAATATGCCGGCACCGTGTATATGATCGCGATGCTCATGCGTGATGAGTATGGCGCTCACGTTTTTTGGGTCGACTTCGATCTCAGATAATGCCCGTGTCAGCGCACAGCCCGCAACGCCCGCGTCGATTAAAATGCGGACATCCCCTGCTTCAACAAGTGAGGCG
>JAEZLG010000100.1 GCA_023435855.1 Bacillota bacterium
TTTATATTCCGCATACGCGAGTTTGAGCAGATGGAACTCGAATTCTTCTGTGAACCCGGCACGGAGCTCACATGGTATACGTACTGGACGGACTTCTGCAAAAACTTTCTTCTTTCGCTTGGACTTAAAGAAGAAAACCTAACCATGCGTGAACACGACAAAGCGGAACTAAGCCACTACTCCAACGGCACCACCGATATCGAATATGAGTTCCCGTTCGGCCGCGGTGAGCTTTGGGGAATTGCCAGCCGTACGGATTTCGACCTTAAGGCGCATACAGAGCATTCGGGCACTGTGCTCGACTATCAGGATCCCTTTACAAACGAGCGCTTCGTTCCCTATTGCGTCGAACCTTCTTTGGGTGCAGACCGCGTACTGCTCGCATTTTTGTGTGACGCGTACGAAGAAGAAACTCTTCCGGACGGCGATGTACGAAATATCTTGCACCTCCACCCCGCACTCGCACCTTTCAAGGCCTCCGTGTTCCCGCTTCAAAAGAACAAGCTGGGCGACAAGGCAAAGGAAGTCTACACCATGCTCTCAAAGTACTTCATGGTGGATTACGACGAGACGGGTGCTATCGGCAAGCGTTACCGCCGTGCGGATGAAATCGGTACGCCGTACTGCATTACGGTGGACTTTGATACCCTCGAGGACAACACCGTAACCGTACGCGACCGCGACACCATGGCGCAGGAGCGCATCGCAATCGACAAGCTCGTGAAGTACATCGAAGATAAACTCGTATTCTAAAGCTTCTTACACGAAACAGGGCCGCTTATAAAGCGACCCTGTTTTCTATTAATCAGTTTATATAAGCACAGACGGTTCTCAACGAGCTTCACCCGCCAGCTTTACAATCTGCGCACATACCTCATCTAAATCCGTCTCACCGGACACGATACGGATATCGTGTGCTGCTTGGTCAAAACATCCATGCTTTTTTTCAAGCATCAACGAAACCGGCGCAGGTAGATTCCCATGCATACGCGCAGCAAAGCGTTCTTTGATGAGAGCTAGCTCCGCCGTCACCAGTACGCGAAGCGCACCTTCCGGTAAAAGCGCTACATGCTCTTTTTCGGAAATGACGTAGATGATGTTGCCGGAGGCCATCGCTCCCTCCAACTTTTGCTGAAACGCTTCCTTCGCGGCAGCCTCACTTTTTGCCAATTTTAAATAGTCCTTGCCGCTAAACACATCCGCTTTAAGCTCATGTTTAAGCCTTTCCGCCAGCGTGCTTTTTCCCGTGCAGCTTTCTCCGATAATTCCAATCACCATCTAGGTTCCCTCCTGTATTCCGGTTTCAAAAAAATTACCCGACAGTTTCCCGCCGGGTATTTTAGATAGCAAAAGCGGTTTATGCTTTAATCTTTCCCTCATGGTTGCGCTCAAGTATTTTGGCAAGCGCTATGGCATGGCGGCTTATGACGTTTTCATCCTGCCCTTCAAGCATGATGCGGATTAACGGCTCCGTACCGGAGGCGCGCACAAGCACGCGGCCGGACGATTTGAGTTCATTGTCTATACTTTGTATTGCCGCCTTCAGCTCCGCGTCATTTATGGCAGCCTGCTTGCGCTCGTTATCAACTCGCACATTCACGAGTACTTGCGGGTAAATGGGTATATCCGAGGCAAGCTGCGACATACTTTTCTTGGTACTACGTAATATGTTTAGTACCTGAATGGCAGTGAGCATGCCGTCACCCGTGGTGTTGAGGTCCAAGAAAATCACATGGCCGGATTGTTCACCGCCCAATGCGTAATCTTCCTTGAGCATGCGCTCCATCACGTAGCGGTCGCCTACGGCGGTTTCGGATATATGAACGCCACGCTCTTTCATACGCACCTTTAAGCCCAGGTTAGACATGACGGTGATAACGAGTGTATCGTTTTTGAGCCTCAATTCTTCCTTCATCGCCAGAGCACATATACCCAGTATTCTGTCACCGTCTACGATATTGCCGAACTCATCCGCTGCGATTACCCTATCGGCATCGCCGTCGAAGGCAAACCCGGCGTCAGCACCCGTTTCCGTTACGAGTTCCTGGAGCCGCTCAACATGCATAGAGCCACATTTTTCATTGATGTTGTTACCGTCAGGCTCGTCAGCACAAGATATGACATCCGCACCGAGCGATGAAAACACTTCCCGAGCGATATTGGAAGAAGCGCCGTTCGCACAGTCGAGTACCACGCGGAGGCCATCAAAGCGCGTACGAGCGGTAGATTTTAAAAAGGACGCGTATTCGGACGCCGCACGTTTCGCTTTAATCACATGCCCCACGTCCGTACCGGTCGGCCTTTGTAACGGTACATCGTCTTTGATCATACGCTCAATTTCGTCCTCGAGCTCGTCGGGCAGTTTATATCCTTTTGCGTTGAACCACTTGATGCCGTTATACTCCATGGTGTTGTGTGATGCGCTTACCATGACAGCTGCGTCCGCCTCATACAATCGCACAAGATATGCTAAAGCTGGTGTCGGGATAACGCCAACGTCGATTACATCGCCACCCACAGAGCAGATACCGGCTGTAAGCGCTGCACTAAGCATATCACCCGAGCGCCGCGTATCCATACCGACGAGTATCCTGGGGTTATGCACTTCGTTCGTCAAAACATATGCTCCGCATGCGCCGATATTCATCGCAAGCTCGCATGTAAGGTCCTTGTTAGCGATTCCCCGCACGCCATCTGTACCAAAAAGCCTTGCCATAACCCGTCCTCCGTAATGTCAGATCATAATATGTTCAACGGCTGAAGTAGCTGCGACAGCGCCGTCTGCTACGGCGGTAACGATTTGCCTTAATGGTGTGTTACGCACGTCGCCTGCAGCGTAAACGCCTTTCACGGAGGTATTCATATGTTCGTCGGTTTTGATGTAGCCACCCTCGTTAAGATCGAGAATACCCTTGAATAGAGCTGTGTTTGGCACGATACCTACGGCAACAAAGATACCCTCCAAGCTAAGCTCTCTTTCCTCACCCGATGTGTTTTTCACAACGAGGCCCGTTACTTCCTTGTCGCCCAAAATACGCTCGGGGACACTGTTCCATACAAATTCGATCTTTGGCTCGTTGAAAGCAGCCTTTTGCAGAATGTCCGTCGCACGAAGTGCGTCGCGCCTATGCACGACGTACACCTTATTCACAAAATGCGCTAGATAGAGCGCGTCCGCAACAGCGGTATCGCCGCCGCCAATAACAGCTACGTTGCGGTTTTTGAAGAAAGCGCCGTCACAGGTAGCGCAATAAGAAATGCCTGCTCCTATGAGCTCTTCCTCGCGTGCGATTTTGAGCTTGCGCGGCGAAGCGCCCGTAGCGATGATTACAGCTTTCGCTTCATATTCCTTACCCGGTGTTTTTACTCGTTTTACGGGACCATTGAATTCTACAGCCACGACCTCCTCGGTCACGGTTTGAAGGCCGAAGCTTTGCGCCTGCTTTTCAAGCTTTGCCGCCAGCGAAAAGCCGTCTACGCCCTGCTCAAAGCCGGGATAATTTTCTACGTTCATCGTTTTGGTCATCTGCCCGCCGGGATACATGCTCTCAAAAAGCAAAGCACATCTGCCGCTTCTTGCGGCATAGATGCCCGCCGCAAGTCCCGCAGGCCCGCCGCCGATGATGATGATATCCTTCATACAATACCTCGGTTTTCGTATTTCTGCCGTTAAAACAAGGGAGTTGAACCCTTACCGGACTGTACTGACTAGTATAACATATTCCCCGCTAAACAATAAAGCAATCTACTTTGGACTTTAAAGGCGGTAACAAAGTCACGAATGTAGAGATATCAAAAAAGCCCGAACGGATTCGGGCTTTTGAAATGCTGCGAAATTAACGCTTGGAGAACTGGGGCGCGCGACGTGCGGCCTTGAGACCGTATTTCTTACGCTCCTTCATGCGCGGGTCGCGCGTGAGGAAGCCGGCCTTTTTAAGTTCAGCACGAAGTGCGGGATCCGCAACGATGAGTGCACGGGCGATGCCGTGACGGATTGCACCCGCTTGGCCGGTGGTACCGCCGCCGTACACGTTGACAAACACATCGTACTTGGAAAGATTGTTTGTAAGTGTCAAGGGTGCGCGGGCGATCATTTTAAGGGTCTCATACCCAAAGTAATTTTCGAGATCGCGCTTGTTGACCGTGAAAGTGCCTGTGCCCGGGAACAGACGAACGCGGGCAATGGACTTTTTGCGCCTTCCGGTGCCTAAAAATTGAGCTGTTGCCATGTTTCGTTCCTCCTTCCCTTATTTGAGCACGAGCGTTTCGGGCATCTGCGCGGCATGCTCGTGGTTAGGCCCGCGGTAAACGCGGAGCTTCTTGAGCATCTTGCGGCCCAGAGGACCCTTGGGCATCATGCGGCGAATGGATTCGTACACTGCAAACTCGGGCTTCTTGGAAAGGAGTTCGCGGTACGGTATCTCACGGAGGCTTCCGGGAAATTCGCTATGCGTGTAGTACATTTTATTATCGAGCTTTTTGCCGGTCAACACGACCTTATCCGCATTGATTATGATGACGTGGTCGCCGGTGTCGACGTGCGGCGTAAAAATCGGCTTATGCTTACCACGAAGTATAGTGGCTACCTGAGTAGACAAACGGCCGAGAACCTTGTCGGTCGCATCCACAACATACCACTTACGTTCGAGGGTTTCGCCTTTTGCCATATAGGTTTTCATGGCTCATCCTCCAAAGGTTGATGTTTTGCATTGTCAGAGGAAGGGCGTTCCCTGCGAGCCGGGGCTGTGGCCGCATTGCGCCTGTCCTAACGAACACACTATGGTATTTTATCCAATCCTTTTCATGATGTCAAGGAGAAAAGCACGGAAAACGGTAATATCGGCCGATTATTTTCGCAATTTACTCGAGTCCCGTAAAACCGGTTTGTCGAAGTGCTTCATAAAGCGCAAGCGCCGCGGAATTGGATAGGTTTAATGAGCGCTGTTCTTTTTTCATCGGGATTCGCACAGCGTCATTTGCGCGGCGGCTTAAAAGCTTTTCGCCAAGTCCCGCCGTTTCCTTTCCAAACACCAAAAAATCGCCGTCACGATAGCTTACATCAGCATATACGCGGTTTGCGTGTGTGGAAAAGAGGAAAAACCTCGCATTAGGATTCTTCTTCTCCACCTCTTCAAACGAATCGTAATACGTTATGTCAAGGTCCTGCCAGTAATCGAGGCCTGCGCGTTTAAGCTTAGCGTCGTCGATTGTAAACCCGAGCGGACGAACAAGATGCAGCCTGGTGCCGGTCACGGCACAGGTGCGTGATATGTTACCCGTATTCTGCGGAATTTCCGGTTCTACCAAGACGATGTTAAACATGCGCGCCTCCGTACTTTAGTAAAGCAACGAATTTTATTGTATACGCGCACACATCTTTTTTCAAGCCCCGCCTATTTCTTTGCCGTACTCTCTACAAGCTTTCGAACCTTATCAAGGTAAATATCCGTAAGTTCCTTGGAGTATTCTTCGCTGTAACCCCCGGCAAGTACCTTACACGACATAAGGTTTTCTGAAGGGCTGATGTGCACCCACCCTTTATCGCTTTTAACCTTAACGCCGTCAAGTAATTCCACGCGGTTTTCTTTTTCCGTTTCCACAAGGCTCCTCAATACCCGCCCTACGTCGCGCCACGAACAGCCGACCTCGGATTCGCGCGTATGTGCCTCGGGTAATTCTTTCAAGAGCGATTCAAGCTCTCCTGTCTGTGCAAGTTCACAAAGCCGTACGACAGCCGTCTCGGGCTCAAAAAGCTCCGGCAGGTAGTTCCCGGCATTCATCGCCGCCTCAAGCCATTTGGAGCGCACGTTTGCGGCGCGATTCACCTTAGCGCCGGCTTTTATTAAAGCATCCGCGTATTCCTCGTTAAGCCCTACAGGAAGCGTAAACTCGGTCTGCCGCCCTGCGCGAAAAGCGCTCAACGCAAACACGAACTGCAATTCTGCCTTGTTAAGATGCCTGTCTTTATAGATAAATAACGCAGGATCACCGCTCTCCCCCATCATCACACCAATCGTAGCGCCTGAAATCACGATGGAACCGTGGAGTTTATCCTTTTGTCTCTCGTTCATATAAAG
>JAEZLG010000226.1 GCA_023435855.1 Bacillota bacterium
CTCAGAGCCCGTTCCCGCAGAGGTGGGTACTGCGATAAAATACGCCTTTTCGCCCATTTTTGGGAAGGGGCAGATGCGCTTACGGATGTCGGAAAAGCGCATTGCCATATCCTCAAAATTCACATCGGGGTGTTCATACAGTACCCACATGATTTTTGCAGCATCCATGGGGGAGCCGCCGCCAATAGCGATGATTACATCCGGCTCAAACGCGCGCATCGCTTCTGCACCGGCTTTGGCACAAGCGAGCGTGGGATCATTCGCGACGTCGAAAAACCCCGTGTGGGTTATACCCATTTCATCAAGCTTTTTCTCTACCGGCTTTGTATAGCCGTTTTTATACAAGAACGGACCCGTTACGAGAAAAGCCCTTTTTTTGTTAAGAACGCCCTTGAGTTCGTCGAGCGCTACAGGCAGACAGCCTTTTTTAACATAAACCTTTTCAGGCGCGCGAAACCATAGCATATTCTCACGACGATCCGCAACGGTTTTGATATTTAACAGATGCTTTACGCCGACATTCTCTGAGACAGAGTTGCCGCCCCAAGAACCGCAGCCGAGCGTGAGGGAGGGGGCGAGCTTGAAGTTGTATAGGTCGCCGATGGCACCTTGCGATGTAGGCGTATTAACAAGGATGCGGCCCGTTTTCATACGCGAGGTGAAAGCGTCGAGCTTCTCTTTTTCCGCGATGGTGTTCAGATACACGCATGAGGTATGCCCGAAACCGCCGTCGGCCACGAGCCGTTCTGCCTTGTCAAGCGCATCCGAAAAGTTTTTGGCGCAATACAGCGCGAGTACCGGGGAAAGCTTTTCGTGTGCAAATGCCTCAGATGGCTCCACGCTATCCACTTCGCCGATGAGGATTTTTACCGATTCGGGCGTATTCACGCCCGCAAGGGAAGCGATCTTATGAGCGCTTTGCCCTACGATTTTAGAGTTAAGTGCGCCATTTATGAGAATAACCTTTCTGACCTTCTCGGCCTCGGAGGCATTCAATATGTAGCATCCGCGCGCGATAAATTCTTTTTTCACGGCATCGTACACTTTGTCGAGCGCTATGACCGATTGTTCTGAGGCACAGATCATGCCGTTATCGAAGGTCTTGGAGTGGATAATGGAGTTCACTGCAAGCGTCACGTCAGCGCTCTCGTCAATAATCGCAGGAGTATTACCTGCACCCACGCCGATGGCGGGCTTACCGCTTGAATATGCCGCTTTCACCATGCCAGGTCCGCCTGTTGCCAATATGAGATCCGCCTTTTTCATGGCAAGGTTACTAAGCTCCAATGAGGGAGTATCGATCCATGCGATGATGCCTGCGGGTGCGCCTGCCTTCACCGCAGCATCCAGTACGACCTTCGCAGCCGCTACCGTAGACGCTTTTGCGCGCGGATGCGGGCTTATGATCATGGCATTTCTGGTCTTTAGTGCGAGAAGCGTTTTGAAGATGACGGTACTTGTGGGGTTGGTGGTAGGAATGACGGCTGCGATGACACCGATCGGCTCGGCAATCTTCTGTATGCCGAAGACCTCGTCTTCCTCAATCGTACCGCAAGTCTTTGTATCCTTATAGGCGTTGTAGATATACTCCGAGGCAAAATGGTTTTTGATGACCTTGTCCTCGACGATGCCCATACCGGTCTCTTCAACGGCTAGCTTAGCAAGATGAATGCGCTCACGTGCAGCCGCAGCTGCTGCCGCTGTGAAAATCTTATCTACCTGCTCTTGTGTGTAGAGAGAAAAGATGCGCTGTGCGCTTTGAAGCCGCTCAAAGGCTTTCTCAAGCGAGTCCACGGTTTCCACGGTTTTATAGCCCGTAACGATCTGCATGTTTCTCATGTAGGTTTCCTCACTTTGCGTCATATAATTGCTCGTTGAGGTGCTTTGACAGCACCGCGAGTGAGCTTGCCATGTTTTCGTTGAGCACAAGTACATTATCAGGCACCCTAAGCTTAACAGGTGCAAAGTTCCATATGGCGAGTACGCCGCCTTGTACAAGCGTGTCGCACACGCCCTGTGCTTCAGATTCCGGCACGGTGATGATGCCGATACGGATGTTCATGCGCTTACATAAGTCAAAAAGCTTTTCCGATTGCAGTACTTTCGTGCCGTGTAAAATCGTGGCGGTTATGGAAGGATCGGTATCGAACGCTGCCACAATGTCGAGTCCATACTGCGAAAACCCCTTATAGGATAGGAGCGCTTTACCGAGGTTGCCTGCGCCTACGAGCACCGCGCTTCGCGTGTCGCCGTAGCCTAAAAACTGCTCGATATCGAGTATAAGGTCCTCTGTGATATAGCCGATCCTGGGGCGGCCGCCGCTTGAAACAAGCGCCAGGTCTTTTCGCACCTGCACGCTGTTGAGCTCGAGCGCCTCAGCAATGGCGGTAGCAGAAATGTTGAGCGCGCCGCTCTGCGGTAGTGATTTAAGGTATTTCACATAAAGTGGCAGGCGCTTGAGTGTCGTGAGCGGGATGGATATCGGTTGCATGTTAGGCTCCTTTCCATTGGACGTGAGGCGCCAAAAATACCGGAAGGTGGGAGGTCGGCAGCCAATTTGCTGCTTTAACCGGTGGTTTGTAACAGCATCCTATTACGTCTCTCTTCGTTAACATTTTAACAATATAAAACGCACACGGGAAATATAAAGCCGGCATATCGATATATAAATATCGATATGCCGTTATCGTAATATTGGATATTGGTTTTGTGGGGTGTTTTATGTGTAGATCTTGGAGGATACTTTATCCTTGGACTCGTAAAGCTTTTTAAGAAACCGTTCATCTAACTGTGTAAGCCTATAACCCTCTTCGTAAACGAGCACATCCTTATATGTATGGTAGGCACCGCTGCATTTACGCTGCACGAGACTATAAAGGGTAAGAATTTCTTCGGGTATGGGGGATACCCACATATAGGTAGAAGGTATGTTTGATAACATGTCAAACTGGCTGCAACGTTCGTATACATAGATCTTCCGCTTTGTTTTTGTGGGGGAGCTCGCCTTTGCAGCCATGCGCGCGGTGAGGTAGGGGACCTTGTTATCGCCGTGCGTGATCTCTACATATTTACTTAGTTTTGCATACTGCACCTCGGTCGCGTTTGCCATTGGATGCGATTTTGACATTACCGCGAGATAATCAAATTACCAGATCGGTTCATACGAAAGCTTCTTTTCCTTTAAATAATCGAGGAAATAGTTCTCATAATCCGCCGGATAACGTATGATCCCAAGCCCGTGCTTGTGATCCGCTACATTTGCGATAGTTTGCATGGAGTTTGTCTCCTGCACGCTTACGTCAATCTCCTTTTGTGCGTCCAGCTCCGCCACAAAGTTTGTAAATGCACGGGCAATGTAGCTGCCGCGCGGTATGGAGATGCGAAAAGCCTGCCGATCGCTGTTCTCCGGTGTGGAAAGGGTCTCCATTTTTTCAACCTGCCGCAAAATGTCTTTTGCGTAGGCCAAAAAGTCGATACCCTTTTTTGTTGGGATAACACCGCGCGCAGAACGTTCAAATATCGTAATGCCCAAAGAGTCCTCAAGTTCTTTGATGGCTTTGCTAAGGTTGGGTTGGGCCATATACAGGTTTTCTGCAGCTTGTGATATGGAACGTGTTTTTTCCACCTCTACGGCGTATTTCAAATGGAGCGTGTTCACGGTTAGGTTTCCTCCATAACATCGGCGGCACCATCTTCGAGATAACTTGAAAGCAATGCAAGTGAGGCGGCCATGTTTTCATTTTTAATAAAAATATCCTTCGGTGCGGTCAGATGCGCGGGTGCAAAGTTCCATATGGCGCGTATGCCGCACCGCACCAGCGATTCGCAAATAGTTTGTGCTTTGTCCGCAGGAACGGCGATGATACCTATCTGTACGCGGAGCCTTTCACAAATTTCGCAAAGCCTGCTCATAGGAAAAACCGGCTTTGTATCGATCTCAGTTCCGATAATGCTTTCATCCACGTCAAACGCGGCGAGGATGTGAAGTCCATAGTTTTGAAATCCGTGGTAGGATAAAAGTGCTTTACCAAGCGAACCTGCGCCTACGAGTACGGCGTCCTTTGTATTGTGGTATCCAAGAACATTTTCCATATTCGCAATAAGTTCCGCCACAACAAAGCCTGTTTTAGGCTTGCCCTTCGTAGGGCTGACGGCGGCGAAATCCTTGCGCACCTGTACCTCGTTGAGTCCAAGTGCTTCGGCGACAGACGGAGCGGCTATCACCGCCGTATCCGAGGCGCGCAGCGCTTTTAAATATTGCAGGTAGTAGGGCATGCGCTGAACAGCCTGCGATGAAAGAACGATCATACCTTTCTTTGCCCCCCTTGCATCTCGACGAATTACGGTATTCTTTTATCGATAGTATAATATTGATACCTTGCATTGTCAAACGTTTAACAAAGATGAAAACAAAAAAGCGATTCGGGAAAGTGCTCCCGTATCGCTTTTAGTAATACTATTTTGCTGTTGGGTATTATACCCGCCTTAGAATATCCCCTTCCTGTAGTGAAACGTCGCACCCGATTGTAAGTATTTGCTTTGGGTGCGGTGCTGAAGCTACCGCCGTGCCCTCCGTATCCCAAATGCCATTTACTGTAAATGTGCGAAACGGATCGCCGGGTGAGAGTATGGAAAGTGTTTCCTTATCAAAAAAGCGGTTGCGCTGCTCGATGTGAGCAAGCTTATTTTGCGCGTCGTAGTGATGTACTACGGCGCAAATAATCGCGTCCGCTACATAGCCGCCCGTTTTCGTTTCCTGTCCCATAACCCCCGGATTGCCCAACGCAAAGCCTGTAAAATAGGGGCGATGACTCGCACGGTCGAGTTCCGCTAAAACTCGCTCATCCAAAGCCTCTAAGCGACCGTATGCATCAAGCGCCATACGATAGGCGTTCACTACAGTGGCAACATAGCCGATGGAT
>JAEZLG010000232.1 GCA_023435855.1 Bacillota bacterium
TCTCGTGCCGCATCGGGGTTTTCCCATAGCATAGCGCGATAATTGGGGTCGAATGTTATAAGCACCCCATTTTCCTTTGCATAGCGCACAGCCTCCATGGTAGCACTTCGCGCGGGTTCGTGCGTAAGTGAAAGGGTGCCGAAATGGAAGACGCGAGCATTTTTAATTTCCTTAAAAGGGATGTCCGTTGTTTTAAGGCAGGTATCAGCACCGGGTTTACGCGCAAAGGAAAAAGAACGCTCACCACGCTCATCGAGCGATACAAAAGCAAGTGTGGTAAATGCATCCTTCGTTTCGCCTCCGAGAAAGGCAATATCATGTGCTTTCAGCGTTTTTTGAAGTTGGCTGCCAAAAGCATCCATGCCTACCATACCCACCATACCGCAGCGTTTCCCATAGCGTGTGAGCGCACCGAGGTAATTGAGCGGTGCGCCGCCGGGGTTGGCGGCCATCAAAGGTGCACCCTGTGCGGTTTCTCCTGTTTGCACGAAATCGATCAGCAGTTCACCCAGCGCAATAACTTCCATCTTCCGCCTCCTCAATCCGCCGCAGGCGGATACTCGTTGCAGAGCAGACGATAGGGAGGTTCATCCTCCTCAATCGCGGGGAAACGTCCTATGGGCTCATAAAAGCGGTTATCCGTATTGTCGTCATTACATTGGCTCACCTCTCCGATGAGCACCGGCCCCGTACCCGGTTCCACCTCAAAATCGTGATACAGATAAGGCTGGATGGAGATACTCATGCCCGGTTCGAGTTTGACCTGCGCTCCGGCAGGTTCTGTTTGGCACACACCGTCCATATGTAGCGTAACATCACCCGCGCGGTCAAGTCCCTCCTCGGGCGTAGAATTGTATACGCGGATAAGAAGGTTGCCGCCGCCGCGGTTTATAATATCCTCCATCTTGTTCCAATGGAAATGATTGGGAGAATACTGCCCCTCTTTGAGATAAAGCAGCTTTTCCGCATAGGTTTTTTGATATGTATCCCGCATCTTCAAGTTGCCGTTTCGTAATGTGATGAGGGAAAAACCCACTTCGTCAAAGTGGCCGAGGCCATAGTCCGTTATATCGAAGCCCAGCATGTTGTCGCGTATCTCATCGTACTCGTGCCCTTTGTTGCGCCACTGTTCCGGTGTAAAATGACAAAAAGGCGGCAGTGCAAAACGATACTTAGAAGCAATTTCTTCTAGTTCCCGAAGTGCCCGGTTGATTTCAGACCTCTTCATTTGTAATTACCCCCTTAGCTCATCTTCTTCTATGGTGATGCGTATGGATATGCTCTTGCGCTCTTGCGGCTCGAGCATTGGCAATCCGCCATGCTCCTTTTGATAAAGCCGCCCGTATACAATGGCGTTGGCGGGTTCAAGCCCCATCACATAATCACCTGATGCAACCGATTTCCATTGCATAAAATACGGTAGTTGTTTTTTATCGTAGCAGAGTTTCATCCGCAGCCCATGCTTTGGGCTTAAAATCACTGCGCAGACTTCTCCGTTCGAATCCGCCTCCATTTCATGGATAAATACCTGTTCGGGTGCATTCATTTTAGGCGGTCCCATGGTTTGCCAATGTAATAGCCCATCAGCTGAAGCATCGTCTCGCGGCGTGCTGGATTTTGCAGGCAAACATAAGCGGGTATCCTCATTGAGAAACGGATATCCGAAGTTAAAGTGATACAAAAGCATTGCAGGCTCAGAGCGGAATCCCTCGTTTGTAACGGTATCGGTAAGAAGTATACTGTTTGAATTGTAGACAGTTTCAATGCTGCGACGTAGGGTAATGTTTTCGCCAAACAACTCCGCTTCGCGCATCTCGCCGGAAAGCCGCAAATGATAAGTACCGTTTTCCCAAAATGCATCCGAGCAAAGATGCTCACCGGGTGTTGTGCGCATACGCCCGTGCATAGGGTACTCTTTATCATCATCAACGCAAGGTGCACATATGTTATCAAGCCCCGCTGTGAATAAAAAGCCGCCCATGATGCTTCGCTGCCCCTCGCTCCCCCACGTATCCGAAGGCCCTATAAGACCCGGTTTTGAAAGGAAACCAATGTTGAGGCCGCGATAGCTAAGCTCAGCGATATCGAGGCATTTATCGGCAAGCGCGGTGAACCTGAGATTTCCGCTTTTCACCTCGAAAGCATGCATTTCTTTAGCACGCCCTTCCTGATACCGTACCGGTCGAATATAGGCGAGCTGCTGCATACTGCCGACTTTAGAGAGCAACTCCTCGTTTGCGTTGTGCTCCATAAACGTCCCCCGTTTTTATGTAAATTATAATTCCTTTTCCGCCAATGTGTAAACATCCGTGCGCCTATGCTGCAACAAAGGGAGCTGTTGGCGAATTTGTTTTGTTTTTGAAAGGTCTAACTCCACAAATTGAAACCCTGCTTTTTCATCCATTTGTGCAAGCACTGTACCCCAAGGGTCCACCGCGATGCTGTGACCCCATGCGTGATAAGACGCATCGGCATCAAAAGCAGACGAAGTGCCTACTGCAAAGAATTGATTGAACATTGCTTGTGCGCGAAACGTGAGTTCCCAATGCGCCGGGCCTGTTGTCCAATTAAACGCTGCGGGGACAAGTACCAACTGCACTCCTTTTAATGCCATCAATCTTCCCAATTCAGGAAAGCGGAAATCATAACAAACGCATAGGCCCATAGTTCCGAATTCTGTTTCAAATGTTGTTACATCATTTCCGGCACTGAGCGTATCGGATTCCCGAAATGTCTGTCCCCCGGTTACGGAAATATCAAATAGGTGCATTTTTCGATGCTTGGCGATCTTTTCTCCATTACGATCAAACACATAGGCGGTGTTATAGACTTTACCGGCTTCGCCCAATTCCGGCACAGAGCCCGCGCAAAGATAGATTTTATGCTTCTTGGACAACTCTGCACATGCTTTTAAGATATCACCGTCTTCAGGTTCTGCATACAAGGGGAATTTCGCCGCTTCATAAGGGCAGCAAAACATTTCAGGAAGCGCAATCATATCCGCCTTTCGTATATTGGCTTCCTTGAAAATATAATAAAGTTGCTGCAAAATACTTGGCTTATCCGGCGGAATACGCATTTGTGCTTGAAATATTTTAATTGTGTTCATTCTGCATTTCCTCTGTTCTTGATCTAATTTGCCGTAAAAACCCTAACGCACCATCCGCATTACCCTTCCTAAATAATACCATTTTTCTTACAGTTTATCATCAAAGAGAGGCATTTCATGAATTTTGGCTTTAAACTTAATATTTTCAATAATATATCTTAATATTTTTAATATTATTGTTGACATTATTAATAATCAGAATATAATGGTTGCATAAGAGAAAGGAGTACTCCTATGGCATACCCGATCCCATCCAAATGTTCCGTTTGCGGCGGAGAGCTAATGGTAACGCGGCTGACCTGCGCAAACTGCCAAACGGAGCTTAACGGCAGCTTCGCGCCATGTAAGTATTGCGCACTAAACGAAAAACAGCGCGTATTTATGGAAACATTTTTGAAATGCCGCGGCAACATCAAGGAAGCGGAACGCGCGCTTTCCCTCTCCTACCCTACCGTAAAGGGGCTTTTGGATGATCTTCTCGCAACGCTCTTTCCGCAGGAAACGGTTTCCCGCCCCGACCGCATGGAGATTCTCGACATGCTCGAGAAAAAGCTCATCAGTGTAGACGAAGCCGCTAAGCTGCTTCGCGGCGAACCATAAATTTAGAAATTGATCAGGAGGATGTATCTATGAACGCGACCGAACGCACGAAAATCCTTGAAATGCTTAAAAACGGGGTCATTACGGTGGACGAAGCCGAAAAGCTCCTTTCTGCCGTGGATGCGCCGGACACAGCCCTCGCGGCAGAAAACGT
>JAEZLG010000234.1 GCA_023435855.1 Bacillota bacterium
ATAACAAAGGTGAGTTTTGCTACTGGTGGGGCTTTGAAAGCCTACCCGAGGTAAACGAACTTAACGAAAGCTACAAGGCGTTTATACATCAGGTGCTTCTAAAATGGGCAGATTGCGGCGCTACTTCGTGGCGGCTTGATGTGGCCGATGAATTGCCGGATGAATTTATCGCATTTTTACGTAAAGAGCTTAAGGCCATAGACCCTGAAGGCGTACTTTTAGGCGAGGTCTGGGACGATGCCTCCAACAAAGAAGGTTTTTGTGCCCGCCGAAAATATGTGGATGGGCACGAGCTTGACAGCGCTATGGGCTACCCGTTTAAAAATGCTGTTTTCGACTTTTTGCTTTCTCGTACCGATGCTGAGGGGTTTGCATCAAGTCTTTTAACGATACAGGAAAATTATCCCAAGCCATTCTACGACGCACAGCTCAATATATTGGGCAGCCACGATACAATACGCGCGTTGAGCGTGCTGTCGGGTGCACCAAAACGCGATGCACTGACCATGGAGCAGCAAAGGGTATATAAGAGCGATGAAACGGAGCTTAAGCGCGGGCGAAAGCGGCTCATGCTTGCGGCTTTCATCCAAATGGCGGTTCCCGGCGTTCCTTGCATATACTATGGTGACGAGGTAGGGCTTGTTGGTTTGTCGGATCCGTTTTGCCGAGCAACGTATCCTTGGGGCCGTGAGGATGCGGAAATTTTAGGCTTCTATCGCACGATTACGCGTATTCGGACAGAAAGTGCGGCGTTAAAACGCGGTATGTGCGGCTTTGCGGCATTTGGTAAAGATGTGTTTTCGGTGCTCAGGTGTTTTGAGCACGAAAGCGTTCTAACGATTGTTAACCGCTCGGAGGAAATAGTAGAGGTCAAGCTTCAAGCCAAAAACTTTTCGGATGGGCCGGACGCCGGTGCGCTTACTTTGGCAAACACATACCGCGACGTGTTCAAAGGCGGCATCGTACATACGCATAACGGCGTTTTAATGCTTACACTCGCGCCTTTATCGGGCGTTATGTTACTTTCCTATAACGACGAAATTTAGAAAAGCAAGGGATCAAATATGTTTCAGGGCAGATATGGGCATGACAAGCTAAACCGTACGATTTTCATCACGGGACTCGTGATGAGCGTACTTTCGCTTCTTTTTTCGTTTTTAAAGGTACCCGCGGTTTCCATGGCAGCGAGTGTACTTTCATGGATACTTCTGGCTCTGGGCATATTGCGCATGTTCTCACGAAACTTCTACGCGCGGCAGCAGGAGCTCAAGCAATACATGCTTTTTGAAAACAAGGTTATGCAATGGTGGCGGAGTACGTTTCAAACGGGCGGCTTCAAAAAACGGACGGACAACATACGCTCTTTCTCGCAGGAGCGCCGCAAATTTAAATACCTCGTTTGCCCGCAATGCTCACAAAAACTGCGCGTCCCGCGTGGTAAGGGAAAAATTCGTGTCACCTGCACCAAGTGCAGCTGCAAATTTGAGGCGAGAAGCTAGGGTGTGTCCACTTTTCAAACACGCCTAAAATTAAGGTGTTTTTCGCATCCATTTGTGATACACTAACAACATACTCTGAAAGGAAGATATACTATGGCAACTATCAATAAGAATATGACCATCGCGGAGATTTTAAAGACAGACAGCGGTATTGCCGATATACTCATGGCTTCGGGCATGCATTGTTTGGGCTGTATTATGGCCCACGGAGAGGATCTCGAACAGGCCTGTGCCGTACACGGCATCGACGCAGTAAGCCTTGAGAGCAAAATCAACCAATATCTTGAAGCACAGAACGCGTAACGCACGATGAGCGTCAAATCCATCGTAAGGGGCGCCCTCATCGGGGCGCTCTATGTTTTATTAACGCTCGCCGTGCAGCCTATAAGCTCCGGACTCATGCAGCTTCGTGTGTCGGAGGCACTAAGTGTGCTTCCGTATTTTACGCCTGCCGCCGTACCGGGGCTATTTATCGGTTGTTTTGTTGCAAACCTTATTATGGGAAGTCCGATTTGGGATGTGGTTTTCGGCAGCCTCGCTACGCTTTTAGCTGCTGCGGCAACGTACGGGATAAAAAAAGCGGGTCTGTCAAAATGGCTCGCACCGCTTCCCGCGGTACTGATTAACGCTGTAATTGTCGGGTATATTTTAACCTATGTATACGAAGTGGGCGTGCCTTTTGAGATAAGCGCACTCTATGTAGGGGCAGGGCAGGCAATCTCCTGCTATTTGCTCGGGATGCCGCTTTTGTTCGGATTAGAGAAGTTCGGCAAAAAGATGTTTGCGTAGAAAACAGAGTTGAACCATTGCGGTTCAACTCTACTTTTATATATGAAATCTTCTGTCGAGCTCCGCGGTAACGTTCTTTCTGCCGAATAGGAAGAGCCCGCCGATGGTAAGCGCCGAGCAGGCAGCGGCGAGTATGCTCGGGTAAATGGGCTCAGCCACATTAAACAGCACGAGAAGAAGCGGAATAAAACCGATAACGCAAAGGGATATCTGCGAGATCACATAGTCTTTTAAAGTATGGCGCTTTCGAAGCATCAGCACGTTGATGGCTAAGATGAAGCCGATAAAGATAAAAGGCATCGTATAAGAAACAGCCCAGCTAGCCTGGATGATCACTCTTTCACTGTCAGAAAACGCATTGATCGCTAAGAGCATAAGCGCTATGCCGACTGCATGCGCCATGAGTTTGAGACCCAGGTGTACGCGTTTTTTGAAGGTAATGAGGCCGCAAAGCCATACATAAAGAACCGGTGCCGCAACGAGTGCGCTCCAAAGATGATTGTTCCACGTCAGAAGATTGATGAGTATGCAGACCACAATCGTTGTAACGCAAATGCCGCTGTAGATAAGTGCAAGAAGGCGGCTGCGCCGCGTAAACGGCGCAAAGTCGGGATATGTCTCGACAAGATTTACGTCCTCACGCACCGGCAATTTCTCATGACAGAGCGGGCAAATATCTGTTTTTGTGGAGATGGAGACCTTACATGCCTCGCAATATTGCAAATTAGAAATCATAGTTTTCCCTTAAATTGCTTTGTATCTCAACCTCAAGCCCCTCGCTTGCAAGGAACATGAAAAACTGACGTTCAAATTCGGTTTCATAAAGAGATCGTAATATGCTGATTGTCAACCTTCCGTTGCAGGAGGCCACGCCTACGCCGTGGGTAAGTTGATTGCCAACGGACAGGTTAAAGTCAAAATCCTTAACGTGCTTTGCCATGCTCTCAGGAAGCCGCACGTCTCCTAAGTTCGATAGTGTTACGGTGGACAGCAATGAGCCAAGCATATGGTTTGTGATGCGAAGCGCCAGGATTTTAAGAGGCAGCGGGCTAAGCCTCAATGCGATGTTTTTTTCTGCTGCCACGTTGGCGTTTAAATACCCCTGCAGCTTTTCCTTCTTTGTTTCAAAGGCGAATTGGCCTTTGACAAGCGAAAGTATATCCTCAAACGTTAGCGTGAGATGCTTGCAGGGAATGCTTGTATGGAAAAAGAGTGAAAAATTGCGAAGTGTACTAGAGCCGTAATAACGGCGCATATTCACCGGCACGCAAATATTGATGGGGCGCTTGGAGCGTTGGATGAACGGGTCGGACTTGTATACGGCGTAAGCCAACGCGGCGGATAGATACTGCGTAAGCGTCGCGCCGCGCTTGCGCGCAGCGTTGAGTGCTTCGTTCACATCGAGCTTTCCGTTGATGGCACCATAACCGCCCATGGCGGAAATACGTGTACCTTGTAGGCGGTAAGCGGGTTTAACATCGCCGCGGTCGGTGGGTGAGCCCGTAAAGTTTTTAATAAAGCTGTCTTCCGTTTCAGCAGGCGATGGCTTTTCGTCTACGGTGAGCACAAGACCGTCCGCTGAAAGCTCGTTTCCCATCAGCTCCAGATAGCGGTAGGTGATAGCCTTTAAAAACTCGAGCGCTCCCGTGCCGTCACAAAGGCTATGGAAGGTCTCAAGCGTAATGCGGTTGTTGTAGTAAGATACCGTAAAATGGTATCCGTTGTTTGAAAGTGTATCGATATGCGCGTTCATGTAGGGGGATTCTGCGCGCACCTTGGGCATACGCTCGTTGTACTCGTAATAGTTCCAAAAGATTCCACGTCTGAGGAGTACATACAGCGTGGGGAAGCGCGGCTTTAAATCCTCCACCGCGCGCTGTAAAAAAGCGCGGTTAACGGGCTTCTCCATATTTACGCTGATGCGAAATACGCAGCTGTGCTTAGGGGTTGTGATTGCGGGATAAAGCTTTGCAGCATTATCGAGGGGGAACCACTTGTTGTTTGTATCTGCTGCCGTGCTCACGGTTTACCACCTTTGTTAAAAATAGCGAAAATGCGTTATAGTGGGCGGAAATTTGAAATCGGCCAAACCACGGCACGCGCCTTGCCCACGATACGGTAATACGGTATAGGACCGACCGCAAGAAGATGCCGGCTGTCCATGCTGTTGTTGCGGTTGTCACCCATCACGAAAATACAGCGATTGGGCACCTGAAATGGAGGCATATCGCGATAAATATAATCGTTCCAATAAGCGCTTTCGTCAATCGCAGCACCGTTTACGTAAACGACACCGTCTAAAACCGCCACGGTATCGCCGGGAAGGCCAATCACACGCTTCACGGCGGGAATCGAATAATTGGGATAATAAACGATCACGATTTCACCATGTTTAGGTTCTGTAAACCAGTAGCTCATCTTATCCACAAACATCTTTTCGTTGTTGAAAAGCGTGCTTTCCATGGAGGGACCGTCCACGCGGATGGGCTCGAATATAAAAAGGCGTATCGCTAAAGCAAATAATGCAACAAACACCACGTAGAAGAACAGATTTCGGTTTTCGGCGCTTTTATAGCTTGCATCGTCCTTGTGGAGACGTTCGGACGCATCCATGTAAGCTCTTTTTTCGTGCTTTTTCAAATCGAGTGCTTGCACGCCTTCTCTCCTCTTACCTTTTACCATCATCCGTTTTTAACGAAATAATTCAGGCTTTTAAGCGGTGCTACGCGAAGCGCAGCACGTCCCACAAGTTGCTCGTAGGATACGATAAATGTATCGGGTGAAAACGCGGCTTGCGGTCTTAGATCAGGCAGTAAAAAGAACTCTCCTCTATTGAGCGTTACAGCGTCCATATCCGCACATGCATCAGGTGCATAAGCGCTTTCATCAAGCAGTATGCCGTTTATAAATACATTTCCGCCGCGTATTTCAACTTCCTCGCCGGGTAGCGCTAAAATGCGGCCCAGGTAAACGGAAGCATCCTTCTCACTAAAGGCAAATACATCGCCGCGCGCGGGGGTAAATAAGACCTGCGATAGGCGGCTTATCAATATCACGTCACCCTGTTTAAAAAACGGTGCCATGCTCATGTCGCTTACGCTTAAGCCGTTGAATACAAGGGTAAAAAAGAGCCCGCAAACAACCAAAGCCGCGCCGACGGAGTAAAGCCAAGTATAAACGCGCAGCCGTTTATATTCGCGGCGATTGCGTTTTACCCTCGCCCCGCTCACAGCGCGCGGTGCGCATCAAAAGGCCAGACCACGGAGGTGGCTCTGCCCACGATGCGGTTAAAAGGTATGGGGCCGACAAAGAGTAAATCACGGCTGTCGCTGGAAAAATTACGATTATCGCCCATCACGAAAATGTTGTTTTCGGGTATCGTCACAGGGGCCATATCGCCGAATATGTAATCGTTCCAATACATGCTTTCATCGAGTTGCTTGCCGTTGACGTACACAGCACCATCCTGCACGGCGACAGTCTCACCCGGAAGGCCGATTACGCGCTTTACGCAGGATACCGTATGATCGGGGTAATAAACGATTACGATCTCGCCGCGCTTTGGCGCGCGAAACCAATAGCTCATCTTTTCCACAAACATTTGCTCATCGTTATGAAGCGTGTTGATCATGGACTCGCCGTCTACACGAATGGGTTCAAAAAGGAAAAGGCGAAGTGCTAACGCAAACACCACAACCAAGATTACATATATGAAAAAACTAAGGTTTTCGGCCTTTTTGTAACTTATGTCGTCCTTATGGAACCGTTCGGAAGCGTCAAGAAATTGGCGGCTCTCACGTCGGCTCAGCCTAGTTTTCTTCAAGCTCTCTTGCTCCTTCGCTCAAATTCTTTTTGGCACGCTTTATAAAGTCTCCGCGGTCGAGCATCACCACACGGTTACAGGAAACGCAGCGTATTTTAACGTCCGCACCGGTGCGGACAACGACCCACTCGTTTGCACCGCAGGCATGCGGCTTGCGCATGGTCACATGGTCGCCAAGCTCAAACTTTTCAATCATGCGGCTATTATATCATGCCCGCGCAAAAAGAAAAATGCGCGGGCATGTTTATGACGAAAATTCATCGTATGTTCACTGTGGAGACGCAGACCATTATAGCTCCCGGGTATTCTTCGCCTACGGCTCAGAATGACAGAAAACTCGTGCCGCAAAGCGGCTTCCACGGGCGGATACTATCCGCCCCTACAGGGGCTCAGGGGCTGTAAGCCCTCGAAACCCAAGGGATTATTAAGGGGTGCAACCCCTTAATTTTCTTCCGGCTTCGGCGACATGAGCGCCGAAACGGATGAAAACCGTAGGTTTTCGTTCCTTACACATCCGCCGCACGGGAGAGCCCGCAGGCTCGACAGGCGGATGTGCAAAACCCCCGAAGGGCCTCGCGGAAATGGCAGTATGCCAT
>JAEZLG010000245.1 GCA_023435855.1 Bacillota bacterium
AACTTCCATGAAAGTCGCTTCGCAAGTAACCGCATATTAGGAACAGGAGGATAGGTAAAATGGATAAGAGCACGAATATTAGAGCGCTATACATTGTGATAAATGCCGGCTTTGCAGAGGCAGCCATAGAGATTGCCCGCTCCGTTGGTGCGCGTGGCGCAACTATTCTGAATGCACGCGGCTTTGGATCTGTCCATAAATCTATCATGGGCATTTCCGTAGATACCGAAAAGGAAATGGTTCTTTGCCTTGTTGATAAGGAAACCGCAGACAGGGTAATCGACGCCATCAAGGAAAAAGCAGGTCCGGGTTCTCCTGTGAACGGTATTTGCTTCACCATACCCGTTGAGCAGATGGTGGGTATAAACAACGGCCTCGCGGAGGAAAAACCAGTTTAAGAGTATTGTCTAAATAAACAATTCATACAACATAGAGACGGATTTTATACGTCGCTATGCTGACGGATAGCGCCTTAGTGCACGTCGCATGAACGGTGCTTTTTTGTTTACATACCCGCTCTTGCACTTTTTTATGTTTCTAGTATGATTATATTTATGAAAGGTAGGGAGGGTATCCATGCCGGTTGATAAGAAGAAAATAAGCTTTGACTTAAAACAGGATCTCATTACGCTATTGCTCATAGTCGTGGTATCGGCAACACAGGCGATTGCTGTGAACGGCTTTTATGTGCCGCACCAATTCCTGTCGAGCGGCATTACGGGTGTAGCATTGCTTGTTGAGTATCTGTTTCAAATTCCATCGTGGATTATAATAATCGTGCTCAACATCCCGGTATGCATCATCGGCTGGCGATCGCTCAATTTCAAGTTTGTGCTCTTCAGCCTCATTGCTACGGTGCTTTTTTCCGTTTCATTAGCACTTTCGCGCGGTGTAAATTTTCACATTGAAAACCCCATCATAAGTGCGCTTGCCGGCGCAGCAATCATTGGTATCACCGCAGCACCCATCGTGAAGCGTGACGCAACCATGGGTGGTATGGACGTGATAGCCGCTGTGCTAAGTCGCAGGCATTCTATCCCAATGGGCACGTTTTCAATATTGTACAACATGGTCATCATGGGGGTTCTTGCCGCTGTAAGCGGGCTTGAGTTGGGCCTTATGTCAATGTTCGCCATGTTCGTATCAAACACCGCTTTTAACGCTGCCATCGTCGGCCTAAACCGCACAGTTACTGTGTTCATCATCTCCGAAAAATGGGAAGAGATTGCCCCGCAGTTCATCTCAGAACTGCGCCGCGGCGTTACCTATATCCCTGCTGAGGGTGCCTACACCGGACAACCGCGCAAGCTCGTATACATCATTCTTAAGACCTCCCAACTCGCAGGTGCCAAGCGCATTGTGAAATCCATAGACGAGAATGCGCTTTTCTCCATCATAGAAACCAAAGAGGTTCTCGGCCGCGGTTTCGGTTCGCTAAACTAGAAGCATATGCCCATATTAAACCCGGTCGGCTGCGTACAGCTGCCCGGGTTTGGCTTAACCGTGTTAGATTGCAATAATTCCCGTTTTGTCTTATGATATAAAAAAATAAGCCACTCGACCTAAGCTTAAGGAGGATAATTCACATGAATCCCGCCGTAGACACATGGATCGACGAACACCAAAGTGAAATCGTTCAATCGCTGCAAAAGTGCATTCAGGCAAAAAGCGTGGAAGCGTCTCCCGAACCGGGTGCACCGTTTGGCTCCGAAGTGCAAAAGTGCCTTACGGAAACGCTCGATTTGGCGAAGAGTTTGGGTTTTTCTACAAAGGATATGGACGGCTACATTGGCTATGCCGACTACGGTGCGGGGCAGGAAACCCTCGGTGTGATGTGCCACCTCGACGTAGTGCCTGAGGGAACCGGATGGGACTATCCGCCCTACGGCGCAGCAATCGATAACGGTAAGATGTATGGTCGCGGTACTTTAGACGATAAGGGACCGGCCATCGCCGTACTTTATGCGTTAGCTGCGATCAAATCATGTAATATTCCTTTAATGCGCAAAGTACGCGTACTTTTAGGCTGTGATGAAGAAAGCGGCTGGCAGTGCATGGCACATTATAGGGCGCACGAAAAAATGCCTGAGCTGGCGTTTTCGCCGGACGCGGAATATCCTCTTGTCAACTCCGAAAAGGCAATTTTCCGCGGCAGCTATAAAAAGGAATTCGCTTCCAAACTGAAAATCCAAGCAGGCACACGCCCTAATGTGGTTCCGGGCTATGCCATAGCCACGGTGCCGCTGAGCATCGAACGCGTGTTGCCCGTGACCGATGCTTATGCATGGGGCAGCGTATTCTTTTTTGAGGTTACAAAAAAAGGCGATACCGTTTGCGAGATTGCCGCAAAGGGCTTAAGCGCGCATGCCTCTATGCCCGAACAGGGTAAAAACGCTCTTTTGGCGCTCATAGATGTGCTCACGAAGCTTCCGCTCGAGGGAGAGGATGCTTTAACGATAAGTGCACTAAGGGAGCTCTTTAAGCTTGAGACCGACGGCATGAGCATTGGCCTGAAAGCAGCCGACGATTCAGGCCCTCTCACGCTCAATGTAGGCATTATGAATTGGGATGAAACGGGTATTCGTGAGCTTACGCTCGATATCCGCGCACCGATTACTTTGCCTGAGACTGAGATTTTAAATAAACTTGACAGCGGTTTTGCCGGTGCGGGGCTTGTTCACGATAGCTATAGCTACACCCCGGGGCATTATGTGGACCCTGAAAG
>JAEZLG010000030.1 GCA_023435855.1 Bacillota bacterium
CGAGGTAAAATTAAACGGCCACCCCACGAAGCGCGTACCAAACAATGTGAATTTCAGTATCCGCTACATTGAAGGCGAGGCCATATTGCTTCTTCTCGACCTTAACGGCATTGCAGCATCAAGCGGCAGCGCCTGCACATCGGGTTCGCTCGACCCCTCGCATGTGCTTCTTGCCATGGGATTGCCGCACGAAATCGCACACGGCTCGCTCCGCCTTTCTTTGGGTGACGATACCACCGAGGAGGAGATAGACTACGTGCTCGAAACCCTCCCCAAAGTCGTTGAAAAGCTTAGGGCGATGTCGCCTTTATATCAAGCAAACTGAGAATTCAAGGAGGAATCTTTTATGTATACCGAAAAAGTTCTGGACCATTTCGAGCATCCCCGCAATGTAGGCGAATTAAAAGATGCCAATGGCGTAGGCATGGTTGGCAACGCCAAGTGTGGCGATATCATGCAGATGTTCATTAAGGTCAACGATGATGAGATCATTGAGGACGTAGGCTTTAAAACCTTCGGCTGTGGCGCGGCCGTTGCTACAAGCTCCATGGCTACCGAGCTCATCAAGGGCAAGAGTGTGGACGAAGCGTTAAAGCTCACCAATACCGCCGTGGTGGAAGCGCTTGAAGGCCTGCCGCCTGTTAAAATACACTGCTCTGTTCTCGCCGAGGAAGCCATCAAGGCCGCTATCGACGATTACCGCAAGAAGAAGGAAGAGGGCAAATCTGCAAATTAAGCCAAACATTCGATTTTCCTTGCCTTAACCAATAAGATAAGCTCTTTTGTCTGACGCGATAAAGGGGCTTTTTTTTTGCCCTAAAACCCATGTTACTTTTTGTGTTATCTTGCTGCTGCAAGAAAGGTCAGTGAGAATACATGGGAATAAGCCTGCAAAAATATTAAATTCTCTGCTATAATAATCCCATCCGAAACATGGAGATGTCAGCTTGCAAATCAAAAAGAAATAACAACCTTGTAACGAAAAGAAGGTTTATCCAATCTTTCCATACAAAAATCTCTGGAAGGGGACATGTTAAGTTGATAAGGTACTGTCATCGCAAAAAAATTTTAGCAATTCTTGTCGTTATCGTACTGATGTTTATTTATCCAACACAAGCCTTTGCAATGCAACTTTATGTAAAAACACCGACAGGCAAAACGATTACACTTGAAGTTGAACCAAATGATACTATAGATAATGTGAAAGCTAAAATACAGGACAAGGAAGGCATACCTCCTGACCAGCAACACCTTATATTTGCAGGGAAACAGCTGGAAGAAGGGCGGACGCTGTCGGAATATAGTATTTTTAAGGAATTTACATTACAATTGGTTCTATCACTTTATGCTATATCCTACGACACAGACGGAGGCACACCCATCGATGATGCCTTGATCGTGCCGGGAGAAACGCTTGCTGCGCCCCGGCAACCACAAAAAAACGGGCATATTTTTAAAGGCTGGTATTTGGATAACGCTTTCACACAGCTCGCGGCCTACCCTTTAACAATAACGGATAACACCACGCTATATGCCAAATGGACAGTGAAGCCGCAATCTGTGCCGCTTACGCTGTCGATATCTCCCGCGGACGGCCGGACCTATACCGGCAGACAAGTCATCATCACGCCCGACGCGGCTGGAGGTACATGGAGTTTTGACGGCGAATACCTCTCCCTGACGCAAAACGGTGATCAATATATTTTTACCGCGCTCAAAAACGGATATACTACAGCAACCTATTCAGTTTTGGGTGCGTCGGTTTCGGTATTATTAACAATCATCGAGATGGATGTACCCCAAACGGGCGAAGCGGCAACACCTGCGGGGGTTATCCTGCTTGGACATGCGGTATCCTGCGCGGCATGGGTGGTTGTGCGGCGAAGAAAAGCGTAACAATGCAATATGAAAGCTAGCGGACGAGGGCAATACCTTCGTCCGTTTTCTCTTACGAATGTCGACGACCGATTGACCGAGAGGTTAAAGAAACGCAGTGAGCTATGGCACAGCATATGCATCGAGAAACGGCAGTCATGAGGAAGTATTCGGAAAGTCGGAAAAAGAGTTCTATGATGATTGGTGTCAGTATTTGAATGAACGCGACAATTAGGAGAGTACGGATTTATTTTGCAGGCAGCATTAGCGAATGTTTTCAACCACGATGTCGCTGCATATTGCAGGTCGCGTTTTCCACCTGCATTCCTTCTCCGCTTCGCGAGTTCTTGACAACATATCCCAACCATAACGTGCCACCTTTTCGCACAAACTAGCGATAAACGCCTGTTTTGAAAGGAGATACCGTTATGAAAGCCGTACCGCTTGTGATTGGCATGGCCGCGGGCATCACCATTGCCTCCGCGGCGCTCATGTCTATGTATCCGGATGTTTCGAGGCGCATGGTGCGCGATTCGAAAAAGGCTGCGAGGTGCACACGCAGAGCCGTAATGAAAACATTTAGCTAAACATAGCGGGCCGCCAAAAGGCGGCCCGTATGTCAGAAACGATCTGCAGGGTATCGGCAGGGCAAAAGGAACGAGCATTTTGTAGGGGCCGACCTCCGGACAGCCTGACGCTCATAGGCTATGACCCTAAATACGTATACAATGTATCGCGGGGCGTCGAGGACGCCGCCCCTTACGGCACGACAACATACGCCCTGTGTAGGACCTCGCCCGGACGGCACACCCGACAAATGTTGTCATTTCGAATGGAGCGAAGCGGAGTGAGAAATCCCCTACATGGAGCCGCAGAGTAGCGGGACGCACAAAGCACGTGCCGTTGATACGTCTATAGCTCCGGGGGATTTCTTGCTTCGCTCGAAATGACATAGGAGAGTTGGGGTGCTTATGAATTCGGACGCACTAACAGCCGATGGTGATGCACTTGTGTAGGGCAAGGGTTCTACCTTTGCCGCGCGTGATACGTTCAGGCAATTATAGGTCGGCCCCCGGACGGCACGTCGTCAACCGCCTTGTGCGAATGCCTGAATATGCATGCAACAAAAATATTTCCTACTTTTGGGAACCTGGCTGCATGCGCCTTCGTTTATCTAGCAAAATGCTTTATTTTGTAAAAACGACGGGATTGTAAAATTTTCCCCAGTGACTATGAAAAATACGCCGCATCATGTATAATAAATAAAAATACAAATGCGGAAAGGAGTAGCGCCATGACGGACAATACCAACGAGACCATGCACTTTTCCATCCCTCGGGATAAGAGCACAGCCAATGAGGTACTTATGAGCGTGTACTCCGCTATGAGGGAAAAGGGCTACGACCCTGTGAACCAAATTGTCGGCTACCTAATTAGCGGCGACCCGACGTATATAACAAGCCACAACAACGCCAGGTACCGCATCCGTATGCTTGAGCGGGACGAGCTCTTAGAAGAGCTCGTGCGCTATTATGCCGAGCACAAACTGCCCGAGGATGGGGAGTAACATGAATTAGAACCATATGGGGCGCGCTTATGCGCGCCTCGTTTATGCTTAGGGGGTTATATGCTACGCATTCTTGCGCTCGACGTTGGTGATAAGCGCATCGGCATCGCTGTGAGCGATGCGCTCGGTATCACCGCGCAGGGGCTTGAAACCTATACAAGAACTGGTGATCTTGAAAAAGACGTCGCCTATATTTTAAAGCTTGCGAAAGGTTATGAACCCGTTCGGCTTTTGTTTGGCATGCCCCGCAACATGGATGGCAGCTATGGTTTTCAGTCTGAGCGCGTAAAGGAATTTGCAAATGCGGTACTCAGTAATTTTGAAGGCGAGCATGCATTTTATGATGAGAGGCTCACAACCGTATCCGCAGAGCGGGTGCTTATGGAGGCAGAGATGAATTGGCAAAAGCGCCGCAAGGTAGTGGATAAGCTTGCTGCGGTTGTTATATTGCAGGGGTATCTCGCATCAAATCCGAAGCTTTACTAATGGATATCATAGAAAGGAAATTCCGCCATGGAACAAATGCATGTTACCGACGAAGTGGTGCTGCTCGATGAGCTTGGCCGCGAGGAGCGCTTTTTACATGTGCTCACGTTTTTATACGAAGGCGAGCGCTATGTAGCGCTTGAGCCCGCGCAGCAAGATGATGACGATGAGGAAGCCGAAGTCATCATTTTACGGGCTGTGAACGAGGACGGGCAGGATACTTATGTATCCGTCGATAACGAAATTTTGCTTGAAGAGGTGTTCGAAGAGTTTCTCTCGCTCATGGATGAGGTTGAGGGCGAATAATTCTTGCATTTCAATTAGGTACTATGCTATAATCTCACGGGTATGTGTGCGGCGAACGGACGCCGCAATACGCACCCGCGCGGATCTTGCGCGTCGTGCCTTTCTTTATGTAGAAAGGTTCGCGTTAAGAAATGATGCGCGGGGAGGATATTAAAAACGAGGAGGAAACTTATCTATGTCCGTAATTTCCATGAAACAGCTCCTTGAGGCCGGCGTGCACTTCGGTCACCAGACCCGCCGCTGGAATCCCAAAATGAAGGAGTACATCTTCACCGAGCGCAACGGCATCTACATCATCGACCTTCAAAAGACCGTCAAAAAGGCGGAGGAAGCTTATTACTTCGTCCGTGATATCGCTATGCAGGGCGAATCGATTCTGTTTGTCGGCACCAAGAAGCAGGCGCAGGAAAGTATCGAGCAGGAAGCCCGCCGCTGCGAAATGTTCTTCGTGAACCAGCGCTGGCTCGGTGGCATGCTGACGAACTTTAAGACCATGCAGTCTCGTATAGCGCGTCTTCGCAAGATTGACAAGATGGAAGCCGACGGCGATTTCAATCTGCTTCCCAAGAAGGAAGTCATCAAGCTGAAGGCCGAGAGGGAAAAGCTTGAAAAGAACCTCGGCGGCATCAAGGATATGAAGCGCCTACCGGGTGCTATGTTCATCGTCGATCCGCGCAAGGAGCACATCGCCATATTGGAAGCCCATGCGCTGGGTATCCCCGTGGTAGCGATTGTCGATACTAACTGCGACCCCGACGAAGTTGATTACCCCATCCCGGGCAATGACGACGCCATTCGTGCTGTCAAGCTTATCGCCTCCAAGATCGCCGATGCGGTGCTCGAAGGCAGGCAGGGCGAACAAATGGAAGCCGCCGCTGAAGAATCCGCCAAAGCGGAAGAAGAAGACTTTTAATCCTTGGGAGGTTCATTGATATGTTCACAGCTAAAGACGTAATGGCCCTGCGTGAGTTGACCGGCGCGGGCATGATGGATTGCAAAAAAGCCCTCACCGAGTGTGAAGGCAATATGGAAAAGGCCGCGGATTATCTCCGCGAGAAGAGCCTTGCGAGCAACGCCAAGAAGGCCGGCCGCATCGCCGCTGAAGGTATTGTGGATGCCTATGTCCACATGGGCGGCAAAATCGGCGTACTTCTTGAGGTTAACTGCGAGACCGATTTCGTGGCGAAGACCAACGAATTCAAAACACTCGTGCATGATATCGCTATGCAGATAGCGGCCGCGAAGCCCACCTGTATCCGTAAGGAAGACGTGGACCAATCTGAGATCGAGAAGGAAAAGGAAATTCTTCGTGCGCAAGCTCTCAACGAGCCTAAGCCCAAGCCCCTCGCCATCATTGATAAGATGGTGGAAGGCCGCATCGAAAAGTATTACAAAGAGGTTTGCCTTTTAGAGCAGCCCTTTGTGAAGGACCCCGATCAGACCGTACAGCAGCTCGTGAATGCCGCTTCCGCCAAAATCGGCGAGAAGATCAGCGTTCGTAGATTCGTACGTTACGAAATGGGAGAGGGCCTCCAGAAACGCCAGGACAACTTCGCCGAAGAAGTCATGGGTCAGATGAGCAAATAATTCCTGAGAAAGGAACACCGATAGGTGTTCCTTTTTTGATATGCAGAAAAAGGTATTTCTAGAATTTATTTGGGGGAAAGTCTAATGGAAAACAGCATTCGCTACAAGCGCATATCCATAAAGCTGTCGGGAGAAGCACTTGCGGGCAAAAACGATGTACTCGATTTTAATGCGGTTGGCGCTATCGCGCGTCAGCTCAAGCTTTTACATGAAAGCGGCGTGGAGGTTGGTGTAACCGTTGGCGCGGGCAATATTTGGCGCGGTAGGAGCAGCGGCGCTATGGAGCGAAACCGTGCGGACCAAATGGGTATGCTTGCCACCATCATCAACTCTCTTGCGCTGCAGGATGCACTTGAAAAGATTAATGTGCCGTCTGTCGTTATGTCGTCGACCGATGTGCCGCGCTTTTGTGAAAGCTATACCTCGCGCGGCGCTTTAGCGGCCTTAAACGAAGGCAAATTGGTTATTTTCGCGGCGGGAAGCGGGCTTCCGTTCTTCTCTACCGATACAGCCGCTGCGCTTAAGGCGGCGGAGATTCATGCCGACGCACTGCTGTTAGCGAAAAACGTGGACGGTGTCTATTCCTGTGACCCGAATTCCGATAAGTCCGCAGTGCGCTATGATACTTTAACGTATAAAGAGGTTGTAGAAAAGGAACTTCACGCGACGGACCTTACCGCCATTACGCTGTGCATGGAGCAAAACATCCCCATTCTCGTGTTTTCCATGAAGGAGGAAGGCTCGATTC
>JAEZLG010000043.1 GCA_023435855.1 Bacillota bacterium
CCGTTATATGCAGGAGCGCGTGGAGGACATGCTCAGCTTGCAGATTTAAAGCTAAATAGGGCACAGTTTTCAAATAGGAGGCTTTGCATGATGGCGGATACGGATCTCAAAAACCGGCTTTTAGAACAGGGCGGGCCTGCTGTACACTTAAGAATCCATGCGGCTCAGCCGGGGCATATCCATAAAGATTGCTGCGAAAAAGCTGTTTCAGAACTCTTAAAGATGGAGGAAGTAAGTGCGCTTTTAAGCTTACTAGACGGCTGCAGTGCGAACGTGCGGGATAAAAAGACGCTTGAGCATTTTATACATTCTTATAGGGAATCCTGTATCGATCAATTTTTCCCGCGTCTCATGGATTTGGGCTTTAGAGCGGGTATACAAGCGTTTGATGAAAAAATGCAAACGTTAAGGGAGCTTTTTAACTATCTTCTTATAAAAAATGAAGATTACTGCTACTATTATAGAATTATGCTGCATCGCTTTTTCTTTATGGCGGGGTATAAATATCCCGAAGTAATTGCTTCCATGCAGCAAAGGCTCGACGCTTTATATAAATCGGCAAATGAAAGAATTTTAGAGATTTATAGGGATGAAAGCATTTTGCCAAAAAGGCAAAAGCAGTGGATGCATATCGGCGTTGTAAAAGAGGCGTTGGATCCTTTTTCGCAATCCGCGCAAAAACCTTTACCGACCATCTACGATATTGAGGCGTTGGCATATTTTCCGGATATCAAATCTGAAAACCGTGCGAAAATTGATACCATAATAGCGTATATACTCGACCCGAAATTTCAAAAGATACGTGAGGGATATGGCTTATTGTGGGATAAGGAAAAGAGGGTTTACCGTGCATGCGGTTGGAGCCCTACTTTGCCGCTGTATGAGGATGCGGATGTATCATCGCATTTTGGCTATGTGCTCGACGTACTTTTCATACTGTCAAAATTCGAAGCAGCAAAAAAATCAAGGTGCGTTTGGAACTGCGCGGATTACATAAAACGGTATCGGACACAAAGAGGCACCTATCTTTTTCCCAAAGCATATTTGGGTAGGAAATATTCGGCAAATGCTTTTTTGAGTATGGCCAACCTAACACAAAAGCGCGCCGAGAAGGAATGCATCCTTCGTGAAGTGGCGAGTACGCTTGTCATGATTGAAATAGGGAAAGGCATTCCTGAACTTATAGGATGAATGTGTTTTACCCGCTTTGCCGGACGTGAAGGCTCATGCTCCGCCTGACGAAAGAATTGCGTCTTGTCTGTAAATTCTGACTACTTTTTTTGCCATGCGCTTGCGACTATGGTAAAATAACCGCGAATGGTCAAAATGTTGCGCCTTGAGAGGAGAACGCTTTGAAGGCTCGTAAAATCATTATGGCGGTACTTATTACTGCGCTTTTATGCGCGGGTCTTATTTTTATAATTAAAAATACAAAAATCGAGATCGAACACAATACGTCTGCGGTTGTCATCAACGAGGTGATGGCCAGCAACAAGGGCTCCGTACCCGATGAATACGGTAATTACCCGGACTGGGTGGAATTGAAAAACGTTTCTACCGAGGAAGTGGACGTAGGTGGTTTAGGTCTTTCCGATTCACTGCTCGACGGGGCGAAATACGTTATCCCCTCCGGTACAAAAATCGCACCGGGCGGCTTTTTGTTGATTTACTGCTCGGGTGGTACGGAAAATGGCCTATACGCACCGTTTCGCATCTCCTCAAGCGAGGCCGTGGTGCTCTTTGATGCACGCGGACAAGCGCTTGATTCTTTAGGGCTTCGCGCTGTTGCTGAGGGTAAGACACTATCACTCGACAGCGCAGGCAATTATCTCGAGCAAAGCCCTTCCCCGGGTTATCCCAACGACGAGGCAGGCATAGCTGCTTTTGCGCAAACGCTTCGTGCAGGCGAAAACCTGGGCGTCGTAATTAACGAGTTCATGGCATCCAACATAACCACATTGGGGGATAAGAGCGGCCTGTATTCCGATTGGATAGAGTTATATAACCCAACCTCCGCGGATGTGGACTTAAGCGGCTGCGGCATTTCCGACAGCCTTGACCAGCCTATGAAGTATAGCTTCCCCGAGGGGACCGTCATCAAGGCAAACGGCTATCTTCTTATTTTTTGCTCCGGTAACGAGAGTGTAGAAAACGGTGAGATACACGTTCCTTTTTCGCTGCGCGCATATGAGGAAGACGTAGTGCTTGCCGGTAAAACGGGCAAAATTGCCGACAGCTTTTCCTATTCCAGGCAACAGGCGGATGTATCGATGGCCCGCGTTTCGAACGGTTCGGGCGAATTTGCAGCTTCCCACAAACCTACGCCGGGCTACCCAAACACCGATGAAGGCTACGCAGAGTTTTCATCAAAATTGAATGCCTCTTTGGGTGATGTGTATATCTCCGAAATGATGGGCCTAAATTCGAGTGCGTTTAAGGATGCGCAGGGAGAATACATCGACTGGTTTGAACTTCATAACACGGGTGCAAATTCTCTAAACCTTTCGGGCTACGGCGTCACCAACGACCCCAATAACCCGGCTAAATGGGTATTCCCAGACGTGAATATTGAATCGGGCGGCTACTTAACGGTTTATGCGTCCGGCCTCCCTGCAGGCGACGCGCAAAAAAAAAATCAGCTTGATCTGACATTTTCTATAAGTTCAATGGGCGAAGCGCTCTATTTGTTTGATCCGCAGGGTAATTTTCTAAATAAGCTCAACGCCGGCGCATTTTTGCCGAACGTGAGCTGCGGGCGAGACGAAAACGGTAAAACGGTCTATTATAAAACCGCTACACCGGGCAGTGCAAACAGCACGCCAAGCGACGGCATTACAGCGACGCCTGTATTTGCGACCGCACCGGGTATTTTTAATAGTGGCATATCGCTTGAAATTTCCGTGCCCGCGGGTGAAACGGTGTATTATACCACCGATTGCAGCGACCCCACAGCATCCTCTAAACAATACACGGGCCCTGTCTCGGTAAACGAAAACACCGTAATTCGTGCGATCTCCGTGCGGGACGGGTACATTACCGGCTCGTCGGCGAGCGGCACGTATCTTTTTACGACGGACGGCGTAAACCATGCGCTACCCATTGTGACGCTTGTGACCGACCCGGATAACCTTTGGGATGAAAAAACAGGTATTTACGCCTACGGCGAGAACTTCGATGACAGCGGTACCCTTGCGGATATGCTCCTCACCGCCAACTATTACGAGGGACGCGGTTACCAGGGCGAGGAGATACAGTCCGCATGGGAACGGCCCGGCAACTTCGCTGTATATAACGACGACGGCACGCAAGTGTTCAATCAGAACATCAGTATGCGTATTGCCGGTGGTTACGGGCGTATGCGCGCTCAAAAAGGCTTTACGGTGATTGCGCGCTCGGAATACGGCAGCAACGCACTCGCCTATCCGTTTTTTGAAAACCGATCGTTTACAGAGTATAAATCCCTAGTTCTTCGCTCCGGTGCGCAGGATCAGACATTGTCAAAAATACGAGACGAGCTTTCCTCTGGTCTTTTAGAAGGCACGGATGTCAACATGCTCTACCAGGCGTACAAACCTTATATTCTATATCTTAATGGTGAGTACTGGGGCGTCTATTTTTTAAGAGAAAAGCGCAGCCGCTTCTTTGTAGCGCAGCATGAAAGCACTTTTGACAATGACAATATGGATATCGTGAAATCCGAAAGCCGCTCGAGTCATGGAACCACGGAGGAATGGAAGGAATTAATGGCTTATGTGAGCTCGCATGATCTTTCTGATGCCTCCGCATACGAATACGTAGACAGCCGGATCGATGTTAAGAGCTTTATGGATTACATGATCAGCGAAATATATGTTGCAAACACAGACACATGGAACATCCAGTACTATAAGCTCCCGAACGGAAAATGGAAGTGGATTTATTATGACTTCTGCTGGGGATGGGGGGATTATACCCACAATAGCGTCGCCTATCGCCGCATGTCGAATAAGCCTTGCTCGGACCTCTTTAACCAGCTTTTGAAGAACAGTACTTGGCGAGACGCGTTCCTTCGCCGCTTCGGCGAGCTTATGAAAACAGTTTATGCACCCGAGCGTGTAAACGCGCTTGTTGACGAGCTTTATGCTTTTGTAGAACCGGAAATAGAGCGCGAGCGGGCATTTTTTAACGCGTCCACATTCATGGGCAGGACACAGGTGAAGGAGAACCTTGCAAGCTACAATACGTTTAAAACCCATATCGAAAAAATACGCACATTCGCGGACAAGCGTCCCGATGTCATCAAGCAGGAATTACAATCGATGTTTAACCTAAGCGATGCGTATATGAGTGAGGTTTTCGGATGAAGGTCAATACGAAGTTTCGACACGAGCTGAAATATTATTTGAACCAGGGTGATTACGAGCTTATGAGCAAGCGCCTGCGCCTCACTATGGAGCAGGATCGCTTTGCTAAGCTTCGTGAAGGTGAATATTTCATACGAAGCTTATACTTTGACGATATCAACGACAGTGCATTTCGCCAAAAGCTTGCGGGAGATAACTACCGCGATAAATATCGACTTCGCATCTACAACCTGCGCGATGACGTCATAAAGCTGGAGCGCAAACATAAGGAGCAGAACTATATTCTAAAGGAGTCGATCAATTTAAACCGTGCCGAGGCCGAAAGCATCATTGCGGGCGATTACAACGTGCTTTTAAACCGCGAGGAGCCTTTTGCCCGAAGGATGTACCGCACCTTTAAGACTGCCCCTTATAAGCCCTGCGTACTGGTCGATTACATGCGCGAGGCATATACCTTCTCCGTGGAGGATGTGCGTATCACCTTCGATAAAAATGTCCGCACAGGATATCGAAGCATCGATCTTTTTAACCCGAATGTCATTACCTACCCTGCCATTTCAGACTATGATATGGTGCTCGAGGTGAAGTTTAACCGCTATCTGCCCACCTATGTGCGCTCGCTCTTGCAAACGGGAGCACACGCGCGAAGCGCTATCAGCAAGTATTGCCTGTGCAGGAAATATGAATTATAATCGCTTTATGGCAAAACATGCCTAAACATATCATACCTACATAGTAGAAGCCTCGGGGCGTATGCCCCTGAGATAGGAGGAAAACCAATGGGAGAATTTAACCTCAGCGAGCTTTTCGTAAGCACGCTCAGCCCGGCACAGGTGCTTTTGACCATCGCCGTGGGGTTTGCAGTAGGACTTTTTATCTTTTTCATCTACAAGCGCACGTTTGGCGGTGTGATGTACTCACGTAATTATAATGTGAGTCTTGTTTTACTTACCCTTGTAACGAGTGTTGTCCTCATGCTCATCAACAACAACCTCACGCTTTCGCTCGGCATGGTGGGCGCGCTTTCCATTATCCGTTTCCGTACCGCCGTCAAAGACCCAATCGATACGGTGTTTATGTTCTGGGCAGTCGGCGAGGGCATTGCCATCGGCATCAAGTTCTACATGGTAGCCATCATCGCAGCTGTCGGCATCGGCATCGTGCTTGTGATTATGAGCGTCGCCAAGGTAAAGGGGAGCATGCCGTATCTTTTAATCATCCACTACCACGAGGGGGCTTCCCAGCAGGTAAAGCAAATGATCAAGCAGCTCCCGAGCGCACGCCTTAAGAGCAAAACCGCGCAGCGTGACGGCCTTGAAATGACACTTGAGCTGCGCTTGAAGGACTCGGAAACAGGCTTTGTGGAGAAGTTCCTAAAAGTGGACGGCGTGTACGACGCATCGCTTATCTCGTACCAGGGCGATATAGTAGGTTGACCCATAAATTTGTACGGGCGATCCTTTGTGATCGCCCGTTTTTATATTGCTTGATGTAAAACATACGTGATAAAAGGTGGTAACATCATGGAACTCCCCAAACGAAAGAAGATACGGTTGGAGGGGTATGACTACTCCTGCTGCGGAGCGTATTTTATAACAGTATGTGTTAAGGACCGTCAGCCGCTGCTGTGGAATAGCGTAGGGGCGGATAGCATCCGCCCGAATGAAGAATCGATGTTATCCGAACATGGCAAAACGCTTGAAACTGCCGTTCACGCAATTTCCGAGCATTATCCGCATATCTTGGTCGACAACTATTGTATTATGCCCAATCACTTGCATATTCTTTTACGTATAATGCCTGACGAAGGCGGGCGGATGCTATCCGCCCCTACATTATCAACGGTAATTGGGCAGATGAAAAGATGGTCTTCGAAGCAAATAGGCAGCTCCATATGGCAAAAAGCGTTCTATGATCGAATTGTCAGAAATGAGAAAACGTATCTTGAGGCATGGCAATACATTGATGAGAATCCGTTAAAATGGAAAGAAGACGAGCTATACGTCACGTAGGGGCGGCTATGAGCCGCCCGCTTACGCTTATATGTATATGGTGCGGGCGGATGTTATCCGCCCCTACACGATTTTACACCAACCTTATTCTCTAATTATTAGCGCTTCATATTGAAATACACCGTCTTGGAGATGTGGGACTTCACGAAAGGTATGAAACGCCGTATAAAATGTAGGGGCGGCTATTAGCCGCCCGCGTGCATGCAAATACGTCTTGTTGGAGTACGGGCGGATGTTATCCGCCCGTACATGATATTACGCAAATTTTATTCCCCATACATAGGCTTATCTTCGAAATACTGCCATGCGCCGCCTTCAAGACGGTGGATTTCTTCGGCGGCTAGGAACCATTTTTCAACGGATTCCGTTTCCGGGTAGAACTCCAAAAACTCGGTGTCGACGAATGTGTAAAAGCGGCTGATGTCCGTACACATGCCAAATGTGGGAAGAAGCGCCGGCGCTATGTGGAAGGAATACGGCTTTCCCTCGCGTGTACCTTTATAGGAAAAACCGGTACGGTCGAGCGTCAGCTCGCCCTCTCCTACGATCTCGGAGGTCTTTTGATCCTTTAAATACTTGTACTTCATAAGTGTTCCGAGGCGAACATGCTCATGGAGCGAAAAGTTGGCTTCGCGAACAGCGATATACATATGTTTTCGCTGAAGCTCAAACCATGCCTGCGGGGTAGAAGGTATTACGCATATGTCGTTAAACGGCGTGAAGTCGTACTTATCGTTGAGCATTGCGCCGTTGCCGCAGTGCGTGCAATAAATGCGGCTCCCTTCCCCTTTCATGGCAATCTCGGTACCGCACTTGGGACACCAGAACAATAGCGTATGGAGCTGCTGTGCGGTGTTCCCCTTCGCGTCAAAGGAGGCTCTCTTTACCTTGTTCCACGCATAATCATCGTGGTAGAGTACCTTGTTAAGCGTTTGCTGAATTTCCTCGGCACTTAGGATACCGAGCTGCTCCGGCGTGAATAGCTCCTTAATCGTTACCTCCACTTTGCCCGGGCGTTCGTCGAGGGAAAACTTGGGGGTGGTGAGGTAACCGCCCGCAATGTTCATCAACAATACAGGCACCTTAAAATGCTTTAAAAACTTGC